>JAHIKF010000087.1 GCA_018897875.1 Pseudomonadota bacterium
CGGCCTCGAATGCAATATTGGCTCTGCGACATGCTCTCCTCTTTCCAATTACTGAGGACAGCTTTATCACAAAGTTAATTTTGTCGCCAGCTAAAAATGCTGCCGTTTTCTTTTTTTTCATACCCTGTGATCAATTACGGGCTGGGTCCTTGTAAGCCTTAATATATGCTAACATATATGTAACTTGTAAGGTCTGATAGCATGAATTTCAAATTTGTCAAGCCCAAAATCATGAAATCAAATTAGGACACTACCGGCCCGGAGGGGAGATTTGCCCCTGGCATTCCCCTTGCATACCGCCGGCAGGCTTGGTAAATTTAGCCATGCAGATAAATATCCGCCATGGCGCCGATCTCTCCTCCCCGGAGCCGGGCCCACATCTGGCTCCATGAAAACCTACCCGATCTTCGCCGTCATTGAAAATAAGCCCTGTCTGGTGGTGGGCGGCGGCGCCGTGGGGGAACGCAAGGTGGCCGACCTCATGACCGCCGGGGCCCGGGTGACCGTGGTCAGCCGCACCCTGACCCCTGAGTTGGCGGCCCTGGCCCACCGGGGCGAGATCAGGTATCTCCCGGAAGACTTCACCGAGGCCCAGGTGGAGGGCATGACCCTGGTCATGGCCGCCACGGACGACCGGAAGGTCAACGCGGCCGTTAGCGCCGCGGCCCAGGCCCGGGGTATTTGGGTCAACGTGGCCGACGACCCGGAGCATTGCACCTTCATTGTCCCGGCCCAGGTGCGCCGGGGCGAGTTGACCCTGGCCATCAGCACCGGCGGGGCGTCCCCGGCCCTGGCCCGCCAGTTGCGCCAGGAGTTCCAGCAGTATCTCGGTCCGGAATACGGGCCCTACCTGGACCTGCTCCAACGGGTGCGCACCCGGCTCTTGACGGAGCGGCGGGCCCATCCCGACAATGGCCCCCTCTTCCACCGCCTGGTGCAGAGCCCCCTGCGGGAGGCGGTGGCCCAGGGGGACCGGGCCCGGGTGCTGCACCTGCTCCACGAGGTCTTGGGGCCGGTCTTAAGCACCTCGGTCCTGGGCGAACTGGTGTCCCAGGCCTTGAAGGGGACGGAGGGGTGAGGCGAGGCGGGCCGGACCCCGGCAGCAAGTCCCGGCTTTAGACCCGAGAAGTGCTTGCAATCGGTGGCACAGGCTTTCCAGCCTGTGCCGAGGAAGCAGATTAGTCGGCCACAGCCTGGAAAGGCTGTGCCACCAGCCATTACCAAATTTTCAAAATTTACGAGTGAGCCAAAGGCTCATGAACAACTGCTCAGGAAACGCATGACCGACTTTTTCCTTTATCTGACCCTGATTGCCTATTTCGGCGCCACCGGGCTCTGGCTGTTATATTTCCTGGCCCAGCGGGAGGGCTACTACCGCGCCGGCGCCTGGGTCATGGCCGGGGGCCTGGCGTGCCATACCCTGGCCCTCATCCAGCAGGCCTGGGCCGCTGGGGCCCTGCCCGCCGCCACCTTCGGAGAGACCCTGTTGTTGTTCGCCTGGGCCCTGGTAGCGGCCTTTCTGGTCCTGATCTGGCGCTATCCCATCAAGATCCTCGGGACGCTGGTGGCGCCGCTGGCGGCCCTGATGGTGTCGGGGTCGCTGATCCTGCCGGCGCGCCAGGGGGTCGTCTCTCCCCTGCTCAAAGGTTTCTGGCTCACCGTGCACATTTGCCTGACCCTGACGGGCTATGCCGCCCTGGCCCTGGCCGGCCTGGGGGGGATTCTCTACCTGATCCAGGAACGCCAGATCAAGAGCAAGCGCTTCGGCTTTTTCCACCGCCGGCTGCCGTCGCTGTCTCAACTGGATAACCTCAATTACTGGTGCCTTACCACCGGCTTCCCCCTGCTCACCGGGGGGATCATCTCCGGCTCCCTCTACGCCCAGCACACCCTGGGCCGCTTCTGGAGTTGGGACCCCAAGGAGATTCTGACCCTCATCGCCTGGCTGATCTACGCCGTGCTGTTGCACGAGCGCCTGACGGTGGGCTGGCGGGGCCGGCGGGCGGCGCTCATGGCCATCTGCGGTTTCCTGGTGCTGGTGTGCACCTTTGTGGGCGCCAACCTGTGGCTCACGGGCTACCACAGTTTCGCCAGTTTCATTCAGCCGCCATGAACCTCCTGCTCTGTGGCGTCAACCACAAAACCGCGCCGGTGGCCCTCCGGGAAAAGCTGGCCTGCCTCATCCCGGATGTGGCTCACGCCTATAACCACCTGAAAAGCTGGCCCGAGGTCTCAGAGAGCCTGCTGTATACCACCTGCAACCGGGTGGAGGTGATGTGCGTCTCCGAGACGCCGGATGAGGCCGCGGCCCGGGTCCGGGAGTTTTTTGCCCGCCACCCCGAGATTGCCCCGGGCGACCTGGACGAGTCCTTTTATGTCCACCGCGACCGGGAGGCGGTGCAGCACTTCTTCCGGGTGGCGGCCAGCCTGGATTCCATGGTGGTGGGGGAACCCCAGATCCTGGGACAGGTGAAGCGGGCTTACCGGGAGGCCGCGGCGCACCACGCCACCGGCCCCATCCTCAACCGCCTGGTTCACAAGGCTTTTTCCGTGGCCAAACGGGTGCGCGGCGAGACCGGCATCGGCGACCATGCCGTGAGTGTCAGCTATGCCGCCATCGCCATGGCTAAGAAAATCTTCGGGGACCTGGCCGGCAAAAACGTCCTGTTATTGGGGGCCGGCGAGATGGCGGAACTGGCCCTGGAGCACCTCAAAGGCCAGGGCGCCGGCAAGATCACCGTGGCCAACCGCACCCTGGAGCGGGGTGTGGCGCTGGCCCGGCGGTTCAATGGTGAAGCAGTCTCCCTGGAAGAATTGCCGGAGCAGCTCCTGTTCGCCGACATCCTCATCAGCTCCACCGGCGCCGGTGACCTCCTCATCACCCGGGACCAGGTCAAGGGCGTGATGCGGCGGCGCAAGCAGCGGCCCCTGTTCCTCATCGACATCGCGGTGCCCCGGGATCTGGACCCCAACATCAACGACCTGGACAACGTCTACCTCTACAACATCGACGACCTGAATGAAGTGGTGCAGCAGGGCTGGCAGCACCGCCGGCACGAAGCCACCAAGGCCGAGCGCCTGGTGGCCGCCGAGACCCTGAAATTCCTCCTATGGCTGGAAACGTTGGAAGTTTACCCCACCATCATCGCCTTGAAAGACAAGGCCGAGGCCATCTGCCGGGCGGAGCTGAAAAAGACCCTGAACCAGTTAGGCCCCCTCACGGAAGAACAGCGCCAGTCCCTGGAGGTGCTCACCGCCTCCATCACCCAGAAGCTCCTCCACGACCCCATCATCTTCCTGAAGCGCAACCGCCGCCCCCGAAACCCCCACCAGGAACTGGACCTGGTGCGCCGCCTGTTCCACCTGGACCCGGACCGCAACGGCGGCATCCCCGAAAAAGACTAGGGTCCAGCCCCTCTCTTGACCGGGCCTGCTCCGCCTGATATTATTTAAAGACAGGAAAAGGCGATGCAAGGTAGGCCGCCCGGCCCCCAGAGGCCGGGACCCGTCTCCCACCCGAGGTCAGCCATGTCCAATATTATTGATATCGAAGGCCGGATTAAGCTGGAGCAGAAGAAAAAAGCCAAGGTGGACCGGGCCAAGAAGCTGGAGGCGGTGCGCAAGGTAGTGCAGTGCACCCGCTGCCTGGCCCGCTGCGCCAAGTGCGGGGTCCAGTTCGAGACCCACGAAATGTACCAGCGCCAAAAGGGTCCCTACCGGTTCTGCCCCTTCTGCCAGGAAGAGTACGAGGACTTCCTCCAGATTCAGAAAGGCGAGGAGAGCCCCTTTTACTGGCACAATAAGGCGTGGGTGGCCGTCTGGCAGGTCTGGATCGAATACCAGCAGGCCATGAAAACCTTCGGCGAGTCCCAGGAATTCATCGACTTGGTGCGGGAGGTGGAGTGGGACCGGTGAGCCTCAGGGGTCAGCGGCCCGGCAGCGGAGACTTGGTGCGGCGTACTCCTGCACCGGTAACTGACCCCTGGCCTTGATCAACTTATTTTCCCGCCTCGCCCAAACGATAGACGTGTTGCAGGATTTCCATGGCGAACTGGAAGGCGGCCTGGCGGTCCATGGTGACGCCGATGTGCTCTTCCTTCTTGGCGCCGCTGCCGGTATACAATATCAGCTTGAGGCCCTCGGGGCGCGGGGCCACAGCCACTTCTCCTTTGGGTTCCAAAGTTGCAAATGTGCGTTCAGCCATAATTCTCTCCTCTGCCATTGATAAGGGTTAATTTTAAATCTCTGGTATTTGCAAATTATCATAAACATCGATCCCGGTAATTCAAGTCAGAAATTTCCCCCATGACCTTTTATCCCAAAGAATATGATCTGATTGTCGTCGGCGCCGGCCACGCCGGGTGCGAAGGCGCGCTGGCTGCGGCCCGGATGGGGCTGAAGGTTTTGCTCTTCAACCTTAACCTGGACACCATGGCCCTGATGGCCTGCAACCCGGCGGTGGGGGGGCTGGCCAAGGGTCACCTGGTGAAGGAAATCGACGCCCTGGGGGGCGTGATGGGCCATCTAGCGGATTTAACCGGCATCCAGTTCCGCACCCTTAACCTCTCCAAGGGGCCGGCGGTCCGGGGCACCCGCATCCAGTGCGACAAGCAGGCCTACCGCCTGGCCATGAAATCCCGGCTGGAAAAAGAGGCCCGCATCGACCTCAGAGAAGCCATGGTGGAGACGCTCCTGGTGGAGGACGGCCGGGTAGTGGGGGTGGTGGAAACCCTGGGGCTGACCTACCGGGCCCGGGCGGTGCTCATCACCACCGGCACCTTCTTAAATGGCCTCATCCACATCGGGGAGTGCCGCATCCGCGCCGGCCGGGCCGGAGAGTTCGCCGCCACCGGCCTGGCCGCCTGCCTCCATGGCCTGGGCTTTAAGATGGGGCGCCTGAAGACCGGTACGCCGCCGCGCCTGGCGGCCGGCAGCATCGATTTCGCCGGCATGGACGTGCTCAACGGCGATCCCCGGCCCCGCCCCTTCTCCTGGCGCACCACGCGCCTGCCCCAGGAGCAGGTGAGCTGCTTCGTCACCCACACCACCGGCGTCACCCATAAACTCATCCGGGACCATATCCACCTCTCGCCCTTGTACAGCGGGGTGATCAAGGGGGTGAGCGCCCGGTACTGCCCCTCTCTGGAAGACAAGGTGATGCGGTTCCCGGAGAAAATCAGCCACCAGGTGACCCTGGAGCCCGAAGGGCGGGACACCTCCGAGATCTATGCCAAGGGTCTGGGGAACTGCCTGCCGGCGGAGGTCCAACTGGCCCTGTTCCGGAGCGTCCCCGGCCTGGAAGCAGCCGAAGTGATGCGTCCGGCCTACGCCATCGAGTATGACTACGTCGACCCCCTGGAGCTTCAGGCCACCCTGGAGACCAAGCGGGTTAAGGGACTATTTCTGGCCGGGCAGATCAACGGCACCTCGGGCTACGAGGAGGCCGCCGGCCAGGGCCTGTGGGCCGGCATCAATGCCGCCTGCCAGATCCTGGGCCGCCCCCCCTTTCTGCCCCGCCGCTCCCAGGCCTACATGGCGGTCCTGGTGGACGACCTGGTGACCAAGGGCACCCGGGAGCCGTACCGCCTGTTCACCTCCCGGGCCGAGTACCGCCTGCTCCTCCGGGAAGACAACGCTGACGCCCGCCTCCTGGAATGGGGCTACGATTTGGGCCTGGTGGACCAGGAGGCGGTGGACCGCTTCCGGGAAAAGCAGCGGCTGATGGCCGAGGAAGAGGCGCGTCTGGCAGGCCGCCGCCTCTTCCCCACGCCTTTAGTCAACCGGGAGTTAGAGGCCCGGGGCACCACGCCCATAAAAATCCCCACCCCCTTCTTGAGCCTGGTGAAGCGCCCCCAACTGGATCTTCCTACCCTGTACCGCCTGGCCGGCGAAGAGCCACCGGTGCCCCCGGAGGTGGTGGAGCAGTTGGAAATCCAGCACAAGTATGACGGCTACATCAAGCGCCAGGAAGAGACCGCCAAGAAATTCGCCCAGGTGGAGGGCAAAAGCATCCCGGCGGACTTTGACTATGACGGGGTGCCGGGGCTCTCAGGGGAAATCCGGGAGAAATTGCAGCAGGTGCGGCCCCGGTCCCTGGGACAGGCGGCCCGCATCTCCGGGGTCACCCCCGCGGCCCTGACCGTCCTGATGGTGTACCTCAAAAGAGGCGGCTCGCGTCAGGGCCGGAAGTCTTAGCCCGGCTGGCCTGAAAAGTCTTTCGTAGGGTGCGTTCTACGCACCATCAATCCCGTTGAATGGCGGGCGAGGACGCCCGCCCTACCTGACTTTTCATGCTTTATGGGTGGGCCAAAGGCCCATGAGGAACTATCCTGAAAAGTTCTTTCGGTGGCACAGGCTTTCCAGCCTGTGCGGACCGTCTGGCGGGCACGGAGGCCCGCCCCACCAAGCTATTTTTATATAACGCTGCGATCATACAGGTAATTTATCTTTCGTAGGGGCGGACCCATGTGTCCGCCCTCACGGTGGGTGCACACGCGGGTGCGCCCCTACAGACCGTGAGCTTCTCTTACTATTATGAGAGCATCCTGGTATTAATCACCCGTTCGCCACCCGCTAATTACCACCGCGGTGTTTTCTTCATCCGCCCAATCATATAACTTTTGAATATATGGCGGTTCAACATGGATACAGCCATGAGTTGCTAATTCCTTCTTTATTTCAGGTGGAGGAACTTCTCCTTCATGAATGGCCTTCATCTCTCTAAGATCAAAAAACATTGAGTATGGCATTGGTGTGTCGTATTTGCGGGAATAATAGTTATCATTCTTCAATTTTACCCTATAAATCCCAGGATTAGTTGTAGTTTCGTCATCGCCAGTTACAACAGGAAATTCAAAAAGCTTCTTACCTCTTTCATAGGCTATCCCAATCTGTTTGGGTTGGTCAATCCAAATTATTTTTTCGTACTCCTGAAATACATCAAATGCGCCCGTCGACACTACAGAGATCTGCACAAATATAACAATTATAAAACAATAAAATATCTTTACTTTATTCATAAAATCAAAACCTTATGGGCAATTATTATCTGAACCTCTCTTTACCTCTATCCGATGGTTCATGGCGGCCTGGCTATTATTTCGTCGATCTTGACTTTTTTTTCTTCAGGCTCGGTTTCCGCCACCCGGCGGTCTTTTTTGCAACCCGTCACCCCTTTCGTTTTTTCGAATGAGGTTTTTTCCAACTGCTCTTTTTAGACGCCTGGGTCTGTGAGGCCGCGGCAAAAGAGGTGGTGGAACCGGCAAAAAATATCAGACCCGTCATGAGCGCGATTATGACTAGCAATGTTCTCGGCATTATAATCCCTTCCCGTTAGCCTGCCCCTGTGAGGAGGCCGACCTTTCCATGGAAGTCGTTCAGATAAATTTCCTTCTTTAACCTTGTTACGACACTCTCACGGGGAAAAATATCAGGAAAAAACGCCAATATCGGGGGGAAGGTACTGAATTAAAAGGGCACAATACCTAAACTGCCCCTCAGGAAAAACCTGAGGACAGATGGTGATCTTGCCAGCATTGTCGACCAGAGCTACGGTTGGCGCCGAAACTTATCTCCCCCCTACCGGTTCTTCTCGGTAGGGGCTGGCCTCGGTACCCGCCAGTTTTCCCACGGCCGGGTGGAAAACATTTCCGAGGCTCTGCCCGCCACCGGCTTAATAGTTCCCGGGACCCATGGCTTTAAAAGCGCTGCCGGCAAAATAATTATCCTGGACGGAACCGCCGCAGGTCGCACAGGTGTTGGCCACGTCGATGAACGGATTGCGGCTTCGGTAGCTGCTGTTCGTATCGGCGCAGGCTTGAAAGAGCAAGGCTGCCAGCATGAGCAGCATCAATCCTTTTATCATGTGATTTTCCTTCCTGGATAGGTTCCTGCCTAAATTATCTTCCTGCCTCAAGGCCTCGGCAGCCCTTGCCCGGCCGGCTGGCTCGAAGGTGGGGCTCATACCCCGGGGCGATGACCTGGCCGCCTAAAGCTGCCCGCCGGCTACCGCTATCAGGGGTAAGAAATCCCCCGGGCCAATGCTAAGGTCCGTTGGTGGAGCGGTCAGCTTAACCGGCGGCGGTCAACCCTGGCTGGCAACAGACCAAGGCGCCGGTCGGATCAAGGTCGGCCTTGATACTTTTCGTACTGGTCGTAGAGAAAACCGCCCAACATACCCGCACCGCCGCCGATGGCGGCGCCGGCCGCCGGCGAACCTGCCGCCCAGCCGATGAGGGCGCCGCTGCTGGCGCCGATGGCGCCGCCGCTCAACACCCGCTGTTGGGTATTGGACATGTTGGCGCAACCTCCAAGAAACAGGGTTGCTACCACCAACAGGATTATCACCTTTTTCATAGAGTCCTCTCCTGGGATGTTATTGTGTTCAAGCACAGGTTACCGTCAGTTTCACCAGTAACCGACTGTGGTTTGAGGGGTCCTGGACCCGGGGGTCCAAAAGAGAAGGGACCCGCACACGTTAGGGAGGGGAAGATGAAGGTCAGGGTGAAAAACCGGTTCACCACGACGTTAACCGGAGCCTGAGGCAGATGCCCTCAGTACCGGCCCTGGGATTTCTCGTACTGGTCGTAAGCATACCCTCCCAGCAGGCCGGCTCCCCCGCCGATGGCGGCGCCGCAGGCCGGGCATCCTGCCGCCCAGCCGATGAGGGCGCCGCTGCTGGCGCCGATGGCGCCGCCGCTCAACGTCCGCTGTTGGGTGGTGGACATACCGGAACAGCCGCCCACCAAGAGCGCTGCAACTATGATCACGATAGCTACCTGTCTCATTTTTTCGTCGTCCCTGGCTGAGCCTCTGCCGGAGAGGGCTTGGTCAACTGCCCCAAAACCACTTCTATCACTGGGGTGCCCAACTTCCCGGGGTTGTCCTGATAGTACTTGTCCACTTCCTGGATGATCTGCATCACGGTTCTGGCCTTCAAATCATCCACAAAGGCCCGGGAGATACAAGCCAGATTCCGGCCCTTGGACGCCGCGACCTCATAGTCGGCCAGGTTGCCGATGCCGAAAATATATCCGGCTTTGCCATCCGTGGTTACCTGCTGCCAATGGACGCCGTTCCACAAAAAGGCCTGGTTGGTGTCCACCGCCGGGGCTGCTGCGGCCAGGGCGCCGACCATGACCCCCACCACTAACAGGATAGCCGCAGCTCGCATCATTTTTTCTCCGCCGTTGGGGCGCAGAGCTTGGTGCAGCGCTGTAAAATCACCGCCACCACTGCCAGGTCCAGCTTGGCTGGATTTTCTTTATAAAACTTATCTACCTCCGCGATCACCTGGGCAATGGTTTTGGTCTTAAGTTCAGCGACAAAACCCTTGGAGATGCACGCTGCCTGGCCAGCGCCGCTTGCGGCATTCTCGAAATCCGCCATGTTGCCGATCCCCTTGACATAGGCCACTTTGATGTCGGTGGACATGTCTTTCCACTGAGTCCCATCCCACAAAAACCCTTTCTCAGCGGCCAGGGCTGCCGTGCCCAGAGCGAAGAACATCACCAACACTAAGACCCAGGCTCTACCCCTAAATTTCATAGGCTTACCCTCCTTGACTGAAGAAAATATGTGCCTTGCAATACTTAACCTTCTTCAGGGCCAACCTGCTGCTTGGGAGTTGCTTCCGGTGGTTTCTTCTTTTGGTTTTTCCGGCTTTTTTTCTTGACGACTTTTGGAGGTTTCTTGCCGGTCGATTTCTTGGCCGCAGCCTTTTTCTGGGCCTTCTTGTCAGCTCTGACTTTGGCCTTGGTTTTGGCCTTGGTTTTGGCCTTGCCCTTCTCTATTTGCTTGGGGGCGGCCGGCTCCCGGGTTTCCGGCTGGGCCAACGGCCTTTGACCCTCTAGCATCGGGGGCACTGCCGGCGGCTCCACTTCTCGCTGAGCCATGGCTCCCTGCAGGTTAAAAAGCAATAACCCGGCACTGGCCAGGGTTATAAATTTTTTCATGGCGATTATAGGAATCCTCCCCTTGGCGTTTTGCTGTGAGTCCTGGCCCGGAGTTCGATCCCGCCTGGATCGAACCCCGAACCGGTGTCTGTCCAACCGAATTTTTATTCCTCTGCTTTGGGTTTCGGGGCTTTCTTGGCCTTCTTGGCCGCCTTGGCCTTCTTGGCCTTCTTGGTGCTCATGCTCTTTTTGGTCTTCTTGACCTTTTGGGCGCCTGTGACTTCAGGGGTTGCCGGCGTTTCCACCGGGCCAGTGACGGAAGGCGCTGCAACCGGCGGGACTGCCGGACTGGCCGGGGTGGCCGGGGTCTTATCCTGAGCCAAGGAAGCGCCCTGGAGGCTCAGCAGGAAAACCCCAACACTAGCCAACGTAACGAGTTTGTTCATGTTCCCCCATCTCCTTAAAAGGAACTTAAAATAGTTGCTGGTGGCGGTGCAGGGACTTGAACCCCGGACACTGCGGATATGAGCCGCATGCTCTAACCGGCTGAGCTACACCGCCATTCTTACAGGAAACTATATGCAGCAATCCCGGTTCTGTCAAACAAAATTGCGGGCCCCGGCCCCCGGCGCCCGGCGGATTTTTCCCGGCCAGGCCCAGCGGGAATCCAGGGTTTTTCGTGCCTGGGCCTTCGGCGCCTCCAACCGCCCCTCCCGGGTCAGCCGGCCAGAATGCCGGGCAATTGGGAAAGCCGCGCCAGCAGAAAATCCGGGGACGCCGCGGTCAGGGCGTCCAGATCCCCGTAGCCATAGGTGACCGCGGCGGTGAAGGCGCCGGCCTCTTGCCCGGCTCTGATGTCGGCAATTTTATCCCCCACCATGAGGCTGCGGGAGGGTCCCACCCCCAGATCGGCGGTCAGGGACAGCAGCGCCGCAGGCTCTGGCTTCAGGGGCAGGCCGCCGCCGCCCCCCCGGATGGCCGCGAAAAACCGCGCGATGTCCATAGCCTCCAGAGCCTGCCGGGTCAGGCGCTGGAGTTTGTTGGACAGGACCGCCAACTTTTTCCCGGACACCAGCGCCAGGGTCTCCGCCACCCACGGATAGAGGCGGGTCAACTCCCCGTTATGCCGGGTGTAGTGATCCAGATAAAGCTGGAGGCACTCCTCCACCCGGTCCTGATGCGACGCCCCTACCAAGCGCTCGATCAGTTTCCGCTCTCCTCCGCCGATCATCCCCCGAATGGCTTCCGGGGGGTGTTCCGGCAGCCCCAGGCGGCGGCAGGCAAAGTTGGCGGCCGCGGTTAGATCCGGCAGGGTGTCGGCCAGGGTGCCGTCCAGATCAAAAACGATGAGGTCAACCGCAATTCTTGACGTCATAGGACTCACAGAATTTAGCCAATTCGAGACCTCTGCGAATAGCCATTTTGTTATCCTGAGCGCAGCAAGGATCTCGTATTTACTTGTAGTTATGAGATTCTTCGGTCGCTCCGCTCCCTCAGAATGACAGGTGAGGGGACTTTCGCAGCGGTCTCAATTCCCTCGACTTTTGGGTCCGAAAGACCCGCAAAAGTGCAATTGGTGAGAGTTTTTGTCAGCACTGTCCGGTTAGAAAATTGCATGCGGTTGTTCCACCCCCCTCACCCCAACCCTCTCCCCCCGAAACGGGGGGAGAGGGAGTAGGTGATGTCGCCGGGTTTAGTAACCATAACGCATTAAATCGGTTTCACTTTTTCCCCTCTCCCCCGATGGGGGAGAGGGTCAGGGTGA
>JAHIKF010000088.1 GCA_018897875.1 Pseudomonadota bacterium
CAAGGTCATCCGCATCGGCTTAGGCGTCGTCATCACGAGCCTGTCCCTGCGCTATATCGTCGGGTTCTTTGCGGGTTGAGCCGCACCGGGAAAACCCCCTTACCGGCCACCAGACCAGATTATTTTTTTGTATCCCGGCGCAAAAGGGTATACCATCAGGTGTACCCTTATTTTTTGAGAGCAGCGTAGGGCGCGTTTCACACGCCACGTTATGGTGCGTAGAACGCACCCTACATTTCCACCGGCCATATCCGGATAGTGTTTTTCATCGCCTGGTCGTGGCCGGATGGTCATGAACCTGGCGGAGAGATGTCGGGCTGGCCGCCAACGAATCATACCGCCAACGGGGCCGCCATGATCATGGAATATTTCGAGAAGGGCATCGTCTTCTTCCCCGACCCTTATCTCGTCGGCACCCCGGCGGATTTCGGGTTAAAATACGACGACGTTTACTTTGAGGCCGCCGACGGCGTCAAGCTCCACGGCTGGTGGGTGCCCAAGGCCGGGGCCCCGGTCCTGGTGTGGTTCCACGGCAACGCCGGCAACATCAGCCACCGTCTGGAGAATATTAAACTGCTCCATGACCGGGTGGGGGTCCAGGTCTTCATCTTTGACTACCGGGAGTACGGCCGCTCCCAGGGCCGCATCAGCCGGGAGGGCACCTTTTTGGACGCGGCCGCGGCCTACCGTTACGTAGCCGAGACCCGGGGGATGCCGCCCCAGGAGATTATCCTCTTCGGCCGCTCCCTGGGCACCGCCCTGGCCACCGACCTGGCCATCCAAAAACCCTGCCGGGGCCTGATCCTGGAGTCGGCCTTCACCAACTCCTCGGACATGGCCAAGATGATCGCCCCCTTCATGTTCGACTGGCGCCCCAAGGTGCCCTATGACAACCTGGGGAAGATTACCCAAGTTACCGTGCCGGTGTTCATCATCCACGGCGCCGATGACGAGATCATCCCGGTGGCCATGGGTCGGCGCCTCTTTGCCGCGGCCAACTCCCCCAAGGATCTTTACATCATCCCCGGGGCCCACCACAACGACACCTATGGGGTGGGAGGCCGGACTTATTTCGAACGCCTTAAGGCCTTTATTTTTCCCAACTAACCGGTTGACCTCATCCCGGGCAGAAATTCATGGTGCGCAGTGCGCACCCTACACTGCTCACTGCTTACTGCTTACTGCTTACTGCTCACTGACATGACCGACCTGCGACGACGAGCCCTGCATCTGGCCTACTTCACTATCGCCTACAACGCGGTGGAATGCGTCCTGGCCCTGGTAGCCGGCGCCTGGGCCGGGTCCATCGCCCTGGTGGGCTTCGGCCTGGACAGTCTGGTGGAATCTCTGTCCGGCGGGGTGATGATCTATAGGTTCGCCCGGCACGCCACCCTGAGCCCCGCCGAGGAAGAGCGCCGGGAACGCCGGGCCGTCAAGATCGTGGGCTATACTTTCTTTATCCTGGCGGCTTACGTGCTCTATGAATCGTTGGAGAAATTAATCTTCCAGGAGCGTCCCGCCCCCAGCCTGTTAGGCATTCTCATCGCCCTGGCCTCCATCATCGTCATGCCCGTGTTGTTCGCTCTCAAGTACCGGACGGGAAAATCCATGGGCAGCGCCAGTCTCATGGCCGACTCCAAGCAGACCCTGGCCTGCGCCATGTTATCCGTGGCCCTGCTTATCGGCCTGGGGCTCAACTACTGGTTCGGCATCTGGCAGGCTGACCCCGTCATCGACCTGGTGATCGTCGCCCTCCTGATCCGAGAGGGCTACCAGGCCTTAAAGACAGAAAAACTCTGCAGCTGCGCCTCGTGCGGCAGTTTGCCCCCGTCCCCCGAGGCTTAATCTGCCCGAGGCTCCCGGGCCCATCCCATCGGCAATCTTCTCCAAACCCTGAGGCATATTCAGGATTCTTCCCGATAAAATTAGGGGAATCCCCCATTGTCAGGCTGAGGCGCCGGGAATAAGGTAAGGGAAAATAAAGAATAAAACTACGGGGTGGGTTATGGATTACATGAAGTATTTGAAGAGCTTCACGGGAATAAACCCCGCCAAGCTGGCGCTGTGGGCGGCGTTGCTTTTCGTGGTGCTGGTCGCCGGTATCGCGGTCCTCAATTCCGGTCTGTCCTGAGAGCTCGCACCGGGTTGTGGTTAGGCCGTTGGCGCTTTGTCAAGACGCTGGCTGACGCCCTTGAGCAGGAGCGGCCAGGCGATGGTGGCGTCGCACAGCACCTCGGCATAACGGCCGCCGTCCTCCAAAGAGACAAACTTGCCCCAGGAGACCCCCTCCTTGAAGGTACAGCCGCTCAAGCCCCCCCAGTGGGCCGGCTCCGGGCAGAGCCGCACTCCGTAGTGAAACCGCACTTCCGGTAGATCCAGGTTCAGGCGGCTATGCAGCAGTTCCAGGTAGGGCGCCACCTGCTGGGCCCAGTTCCGGGGCACGCCGCCGCCCACCGTAAAGATTCCCAGCTTCGGAGTCTCCAGCGCTTTCTGCGTGTAAGCGGCCAGGTCCAGGAAGGGGTTGAATTTCAGGGACACCGACCCCAGGGCCTCGCCGATGTCCTTACCCTCCGCCAGCGCCCGCCGCACCATAAAGCCCGCCAGGTCCAGGCCTAACTCGGAGTCGGTGAAGGCCGGGATGAACACCGGCACCCCCTTCAGATAGGCGGAACGCAAAATCCCGGGACTGTCGCTCTGTTCCGCCAGATACCGGCCCAACTCCCGGCAGAGGCTGGCCGAGGACCAGACCTGATCCGGGTCCAGCCCCTCCAACACCGCCCGGAACACATCTTCGGCATAATCCAGGTTGGCTTCCATCTCCAGGGTGTCATAAATGCGGTTGTAGCCCTGCTGAAAGAGCTGCCGGTCCGATACCTGCTCCGGGTACTTATAGTGCGCCCGGCCCAGGGTCTCGATGAACCCGTGGGCGATGAGGGCCCCGGTGGTGATGATCACCTTCAGCCAGCCCCGGTCGATCATTTCGCAGATCAACAACCCCATCTTGGCCACGCTCATGGCCCCGGAAAAGGTGCCGACGATGGCGCACTCCGGGTCCCGCACCATCTGGGTCAAGACCTCGGCGGCTTCTCCCAGATTGCGGCCGCCGAACGCGGTCTTGCCCATGGCGGCCAAGAGCTCGTCAAAATCCCGGATGCTATTTACATCCAACGGCTCCAAAGGGGTCAGGCCGTCTTTGGCCCCGTCATGAAAATCCTCGTGCTTGCGCCGCATTTTAGAATCCTGTTTTCCGTTTTCGGTTTTCCGTTTTCTGTTTTCTGTTTTCTGTTTGGTCTCCGGTTTTTTCGCTTTCAGTCAATCAAAAAGGGTTCTTCCTTAAGGTTGTAAAGTATCTTAATTTCTCCCATCCGAAAAGACCCATACCCCCCACTCTTTTACAGAAAACAGAAAACGGAAAACAGAAAACTGTCATTTCAGCCGTGAGAGATAGATATAGCCCAAAGCCTTATAGAGCAGCCGGGCCGCGGTGAATTCGCTCACCGTATGCCCCGGGATGGGGGCCAGTTCCACCAGGTCCAGGCCGATGATGGGGCCTCGTTTGGTCAGGGTTTCTATGATGGTCAGGACCTGGGCGTACGACAGACCGCCGGGTTCCGGGGTGCCCACCGCCGGCATGATGCCGGGGTCCAGGGCGTCTAAGTCGATGGACAGGTATACCGGTCCCGGAATGGCCTTCAGGTGGTCCAGGGCCGCCTGCCAGCCTTCCGGTGTGTGAAGCTCTTTCGCCTTGAACACGGTGAGGCGCGGCGCCACCCGCAGGAGTTGGTATTCGTCCTGGGAATAGCTGCGCACCCCCATGAGGGTGAGGGGGCGCCCCAGTTCATAGGCCCGGCGCATGACGCAGGCATGGGAGAGTTTGCTGCCGTCGTAGCTCTCCCGCATGTCGGCGTGGGCGTCCAGGGCCACCACCGTCAGGTCCGGGTAGCGGGTCTGCATGGCCTGGAGCAGGGCCACGGTGATGGTGTGTTCGCCCCCCAGGGCGCAGATGAGTTTGCCCTGGGAGATCCAGGGCTGCACGATGCGCTTGATTTTCTCCACCATGGCCTGGGGACCCGAGACCTCCGGGGCGATGGGGGCGGCGGTGGCCAGGCGGATGGCGGCCGATGGGTCCCAGTCGTAGTCCTCGTCCCACAACTCCACCTGGCGGGAGGCGGCCAAAATCGCCTCCGGGCCTTGCCGGGCGCCGGCCCCATAGGTGGTGGTGGCTTCATAGGGAATAGGCAGGATCACCGCTTCGGCTTCTTTGACCGGCAATGATCGCAGGTCCAGGAAATTTAACCAGGCCATCTCAGGTTTCCTCCGGCGGAACGTCTTTCAGCTCCATCTCCTTGAGGCGCCGATACAGGGTGGCCAGGCCGATGCCCAGGAGGCGGGCGGCCAGTTCCTTGTCGCCTCCGGTCTTTCTCAGGGTCTGGATGATCGCCTGGCGCTCGATCTCATCCATGGAAGACCCCACCGGCAGGACAATCTGGTCGTCTTCCGGGGAATGCCGGCGGATTTCATCCGGCAGGTCCTCGAATTCCACCATGTTGGTGGCGCACAACGCCACCGCCCGTTCCACCACGTTCTGCAACTCCCTGATGTTGCCGGGCCAGTAATAACTTTTCAAGGCCTGCATGACTTCCAGGCTGAACCCCATGGGGGGGCGGTCGTTTTCCAGACAGAACTTGTCGAGAAAATGCAGCGCCAGCAGGGGAATGTCCTCCACCCGGTCCCGCAGGGGCGGGATGACCATGTGGATGACGTTCAGCCGGTAGAACAAATCCTTGCGGAAGCGCCCCGCGGCCACCTCCTCTTCCAGGTCCCGGTTGCTGGCGGCGATCACCCGGACATCCGCCTTCAGGGTCTGGGTCCCCCCTACCCTTTCAAATTCCCCCTCCTGGAGCACCCGCAACAGCTTCACCTGGGTAGCCGGGGGTATCTCGCTGATCTCGTCGAAAAAGATGGTGCCGCCGTCGGCCAGTTCGAAGCGGCCCTTGCGCTGCTGGATGGCCCCGGTGAAGGAGCCTTTCTCGTGCCCGAAGAGCTCCGATTCGATGAGCCCCTCCGGCAGGGCGCCGCAGTTGAGTTTCACCAGGGGTTTGGGCCGCCGGGGGCTCTGGTGGTGGATGGCGTCGGCGATGAGTTCCTTGCCCACCCCGGACTCCCCTTCGATAAGCACCGTGCTCTTCATGGGCGCCACCTGGCTGATCAGGTGGAGGACCTTGAGGATAGCCGGCCCCCGGCCGATGATGCGCCCGGTGGGGCCTTTGTCCCGGAGGGCTTCCCGCAGCCGCTGGTTTTCCACCAGGAGCTGCTGGGTCTCCAGGGCCTTGCTCACCACCTTGCGCAGGTCCCCCATGCGGAAGTCCTTGGTGATGAAATCGTAAATCCCCTGCTTCAGGGCGGATACGGCCTCGTCCACGGTGGCGGCGCCGGAGATCATGATGGCAATGGCTTCAGGCCGCAGGATGCGCAAGGCTCCGAACAGCTCGGTGCCCTCCATGTCCGGGAGCTTCAGATCGATGATGGCCAGGTCCACCGGGTGACGCCGGACTTCTTCCAGGGCTGCGGCCCCGGTGCCGGCCAGGTGGATCTCATGGCCCAACTTCTTTAAGCCGGTCGCCAACGCCTCCCGGGTGGGGGCGTCGTCGTCCACGACGAGGATGACGCTCATAATAAATCAACCTGTGCAATCACTAAAGAGAGTTTCACCATTTCCGCCAAATCAAACCCGGGGCGAAAAGGGGAAAAGGCGAAGAGGCGAAAAGGAAGGATCAAAAAACTATTTATTGCTTTCCCTTTTCGCCTTTTTCCCTTTTACCCTTTTCGCCCTCTCTATAAACTATCCAGCCACCCCAGGATCACCCGGTTGATCTGCGCCAGCACCTCCGGGGCCATGCCGTGCCCCCCCGACTCAAAGGAATGGCCCAGGCCGGGAAGGACGTGGAGATCGCTCCGAACCGGCATCTGGCCCAGCACTTTTCCCAGCAGGTCCATCCGGCAAAAAGGGTCCCGGGCGCCCTCGATGAACAAGGCCGGGCAGGGCAATTCATACAGGGGTTGATCCCGCAGTTTCTCCGGTTTTCCCGGGGCGTGGAGCGGATACCCCAGGAAGACCAGGCCGCTGGCACCCACGTCTTTGGCCACGATCTGGGCGGCCAGGCGGGCCCCCATGGATTTGCCGCCCAGGTAGAGCGCCAGGCCCTTGAATTCGTCCATTTGCGCCACATATTCCAGGACCAGGCGGAAGATCCCTTCCAAGGCCTCGTCCGGGTCGGGCCACTTGCGGCCGGCCTCGGCATAGGGAAAATTGAAGCGCACCGTCACCAGCCCGGCCCGAGCCAGACTCTCATGCAGCCCCTTGAGGAGGGGGTGGTCCATGTTGTTATTGGCCCCGTGGGCCAGAATCAGGACCCCGTCCCTGGTGGTGCTCCGGGGCACCCCCAGAGCCGCGCGGATGGTCCGGTCCGGCCCCGCCGGCAAAGTAAAGGGACGAATCTCCATATCTGCCTCTCGCCGCGCCAGGGATAAATCAACTTCGTTTATCGGGAGAGAGTTTACCCTTTTTTCCTTCATAAACTCAAGCACTTAATTTGCGCGAGGGAAATTATTTCGCCGAATAGCGTGTATAACCAGGAGGTTGGCCATACCGGGGCTCATTCGTGCCGTTGCCCTTGGCCCACCCGCAAAACCGGCAAAATCCAGTAGGGCGGGCCTCCGCGCCCGCCTTCGGGGCACAGTTACATCGGTGGCACAGGCTTTCCAGCCTGTGCGCCCGTACCGGCAAGATGCCGGTGCCACCATGAACTTTTCAGATCAACCGCGCATGAGCCGTTGTCTCACCCGTATATCATGAAAAGCTGTTGTAGGGGCGGTTCGCGAACCGCCCCTGCTGAAACTTTTCCGAGCAGCGTGCAGGGTGCGCACTGCGCACCTTTATCATGCACAGGCGAGACGCCTGTGCCACCAAATTCTCCATAACTTTTCAAGGCAGTTCCTCATGGGCCTTTGGCCCACTTGTAAAAGATGAAACGATTTGGTGGGGCGGGCGTCCCCGCCCGCCGTATTAGGCCGCACAGGTTGGAAACCTGTGCCACCAATTTTAAGAACTTTTCGGAACAGAACTTTTGCAGACAGTTGCCCCCGGACCTTCGCCCCACCCATAAATTTCGCCAAGTTCCTGATGGCCTTCCCCCTAACCTTGAACTTTGAACCTTGAACTTTGAACCTCGATTAGATGCATTTAAAAGTCCGGCAGCCGGTCAGCTTCGTCCAGAAGCAGTCGTCGCGGCTTGAGATCCGCCAGATCAGGCCACAGGCCGGGAGAATCCTCCCAGGCCACCAGGTGCTCCCATCCGCCCAGGTGCACCACCCGGCGATGCCGGGAGACCAGGCGCCGGAGCCGCCGGGCCAGGAACCGTTCCCGCCGCACAGTCTCGGGGACGCCGGGGAGGATGCGCCGCCGGGGGGCTCCCGCCCAGGCCTGCCGGGCCCGGCGGAACTGCCCGGCCACAAAATCCGCCAGCGCGCCGTCGGCGGTGGCGAACAAGGCCTCCAGGTTAGCCGGGCTCAGCAGTTCCGTCGCATACCGGGGCAGGTGCCGCCGGGACAAAAAACCCAGGTCCAGGGGGCGCCAGGGGACGTTAAGCCTCCGGCTATAATCGCCAGCCGCCCGGACCTCGAACGGCAAAGCCACCTGGGCCGCCAGGCGCTGGATGGCCAGGTGGCGCTCCGCCCCGGCCGGCAGTTCAGCCAGGGCTGCCGCCAGCTGCCGCTGCCAGCCGCGGCCGTGCTTTAAGCGGTAACCCAGGGAAAAGGGGCTGATCTCCACTGTGACCAGGTCCGGCCCCAGGTGGTGCATGAGTTTCCTGGCCCGAGCCCGGCCCCGGGGATCGCCGTGGACCGTGCCGATGAGGATAAGGCTAAAATTGGCGCTATCTTTAAAAATGGCGTTTTCCCTTAATAATTATAGGGGCAAACTACCAGGCCCGCCTTCCCTATTAACGGTTCATGGCCTGACGGCCACAACCAAGCGATGCAAATGCTTTAACCGGCACAGTGGCGGCAGAAATGTAGGGTGCGTCCTACGCACCATAACGTGGCGCCTGAAACGCGCCCTACTGCGGCACAGGCAGGAAAGCCTGTGCCACCAACCTTTTTCAAGGCGGTGCGCTGCTGGTGACTGCTTTTTCAGAAAAAGCTCGAAATCACCGCTAGCGGATCAATGAGCCTGATCCCGGGATCATGGCCCAGATTGTTCCAGGTAAGCTGATCCAGCCTGACATCCTTCGGCACCCAGGCAAACGTGAGGTGCACGTGGGGCGGGAGGTTGGTCTTTTTGCCGGGAAATCCCGCCACCGCGGCAATGATCTCACCCGCGGCCACCTGTTGGCCGGTCTGCAGCCCATCTCTGGGTATGGTATGTCCAACCGCGGACAAAAGTTGACGGCCTTCGTCAGTATAAATCGCATGGCTTATATAGATGGATTTTCCCAGAAAATCCCGGTCGATTTTTACCACCTGACCGGCAAACGCCGCCGGGATTTGGGTCTGCTGATCCACGGTTTTCACCCTGCCGCCGTCAGTCTCAAAACTATACAGGTCCAGGCCTTCATGGGGGACGGCCCGGGGGCCCTGATCCCCCCACCATTTTTGCAATCCCTGGAAGCGCATGCCCGGATGGAAGACCCAGCCTTTAAACCCGTCCATCCGGGGCCGGTTGTGCTCCAGCATAAATTCCATAAATTGGCTGTGGATTTCGGACGATGGGGACATGGATGCTTCGGCTACCGAAAATTAGTCAGCGAAATTGTGGTCACCTGCGGGAGATTGGCCACCGAAGTTCGCTCCATAAGTTGGTGGCGTAGCCGCAGGCTTTGCCGTGAACCCCAAAATCCCCCTAAATCCCCCTTTAATAAAGGGGGACTTTAAAACCCCCCTTTTTCAAAGGGGGGAAGGGGGGATTTTCATCCTCGGGGGTGAAACATTTGTGGTTCATGAACGTTTAGCCGGCGATAGATGTAGGGCGGGCATTGCCCGCCGATCTTCTTAATGGTGGGCAATGCCCACCCGACATTTTATCTTCGCCAAGCCCTGGCTTGAGCTGAAAGCTGATGGTTGACTGCTGACAGCTAATCCTGCACGAACTCCCGGCCGTCTTTGAGGGCCATCTCGGCCTTGGCCAGCTGGCGCCCCAGGTAGATGGCGTGATTGATGTCCGACAGGGCCACATCCCTGGCGATCTGGTACTGGAGCGAAACCGCGGTCTTGCCCCGGTACTCCCTCAGGGTGACGTCCTCGAAGCGGTGTTCCACCAGGATTTCCTTGCCGTCCAGGGTGATCCGGAAGTAGCCCATGGGGTCCAACCGAAACACCTTACTCCGCGAGCGCTTACCCACAACTGCCATTGCACGATCTAGTTCACGAGGGTCTAAGCTAATAGAATGACTGAAAACCGTAATAGCACCTACTGGTAATTCAATTTGTTCGGCAACAAAATTTTGAATAGCCATGAGGCCATAACAATTAAGGAGCCACCCATCCATAGCATTATGTGTTCTAAATGTTGCAGTTAATGTAAGTTTTTCCTCAAACTTTCTAAAAAATAGAGAAACAAAGCAAGGGTGGCCTTCTTTTTTTAAGAGATCCCTTTTATTGTGCCATAACGTAAAATATGCTTTGCGGTCTTCAGGATCTTTCTTAAGACGCAAAGCACATTCGAGTAAGCCATCGATATTAAAATATTCCCGGAGCCTATGCCCATAGCTATATGTTTCATCTTGCCTAAGCTCAACTCTTACAATATGGAAAAGGGTTTTTTGCCCTTTTATTGACCATTCATCCATTAAACGTTCTGGCCTCAGAATTTCTTCCTGGTATTTTCTAAGCTTATCTGGATCAAAATTGTAGGCGAGAAGTTTCTCCTTCGTTTCAAACTCTGGCTTTTCGACTACCACCTTAATATTTTGAAGTTCTAAACGGTTCCCTTTACTTAGTGTTACTAATCGCCCAAAGCGTGTAAACAAGTATATTAATTCTTTCCACGCTTCAAGCGGTGTATCTCTTATTATTTGGTGAGCCCGAGGGTTGCTGGGAAAGTGCTCAATTTCTACTTCTGGGAGGGGGACCTCCTGCCGAGGCAGAACATTTTTGGGAAGTTGTAGTCGTGAGGAAAAAAAATTCCGAAGATTGTTTAGGATTTCACCTTGCTGAGGGTCTCCTATCAAGATTAGTTCAGGATGATTCTTAAATTGCTCTAGCTGAACCAAATCGTCAATCATTCTTTTAGTTTCCCGAATACGCCCCGCTTTTACTTCAACCCCCGGCATTGGGCTTTTATATCGTACCAAAGCTCTTTCAACCAACTCTATGCCCAACTCGAAAAATTTTTCCAGTTCCTCCCGAGACCCCGACCGGTCATGCCCACAGATCAACAGCGTCTGTATCTGAGGGTTGTACAGCAAATTCCGCAGCATCTCCCTCAAACCGTTGCCGTAGAGGGTGCCGAAGACCGCGATGGGGCTGGTGGCCGGGTTTAGGTCCACCCCGGCCTGGCGGAAGCGCTCTATGACGTAATCTACCTTAGACCACAGGGTCACCACCCCGATGGTCCCCTGGGGATTTATCACGGTCAGGCGGTCGGCGAAATGCAGGGGGATGAACTCCATGGCTGCGTTTATACCACAAACTGATTCGGAGGAAAAATATTCCTGAACCATGGGGGGCGAAAAGGTTCACCGGGTGCACCCGATTACCGCCTCGCCCCGCTTAAAAGATTTCCCCAGAACCCCCAAAAATGATATGATTTTATGCGGTAAAGAAACTGATAGCGGCAGCCTTGCCGGATGGCAGGAAAATTGATAAAAATAAGTAAGCGGCGGCAAGATTTTTCGATCCGGGATTTCCCACAGGATACCAAGTATAGACAAGGGAGGGGCGGCGATGGCGGCTTTTAAAGAACGGATGTATCTGCGGAGTTTTCAGGAGATCAGTAAGGTCCTGAGCTCCACCCTGGCGGTGGACGAAGTGCTGGATCACATCGCGCGGCAGATCACCGAGGTCATGAACCTGAAAGGGGCCACGATCCGGCTGGTCAACCCCAGGACCAACCGGCTGGAGTTGGTTGCGGCCCATGGGCTGAGCGAAAAATATCTCAAGAAGGGTGTCGTGGACCTGGACAAGAGTGTCACTGAGGCCTTGAGCGGCCGCCCGGTGGCCATTTTTGATGCGGTCAACGACTCCCGCATGCAGTATCCCCAGGAAGCCAGGGAAGAAGGGATCGCCACCCTGGTGGCCGTCCCCATGGTGGCCAAGGGCAAGGTCATCGGCGTCATGCGCCTGGTGACCGCCGAACCCCGGGAGTTCACCATGGAGGAGGTGGATTTCGCCTGCGCCGTGGCGGAGTTGGGGGCCCAGGCCATCAGCAACGCCAGGATGTATGAAAACCGCACCAAGGAACTCAATTTCCTCAAGGGCCTCCTGGAAGTCTCCAAGGCGATCAACTCCGCCCTGGACGTGAAAAAGGTCCTCCACCTCCTGGTGAAGACCGTCACCACCGCCCTGGACATCAAGGGGGCCGGGGTGCGCCTGCTGGATGAAAAACGGCAGCAGATGGAACTGGTGGCCCACTACGGCCTGAGCGACCGCTACATCACCAAGGGCCCGGTGGGGACCGACAAGTCCATCACTGACGCCATGATGGGCAAGGCGGTGTCCATCTACGACGTGGACAGCGACCCCCGGGCCAACTATCCCCAACAGGCGGCGGAAGAGGGCATCAAATCCATCCTGTCGGTGCCCATCAACCTCAAGGGCAACGTCATCGGGGTCATGCGCATCTATACCAGCGAACTTCGGGAGTTCAGCGACGATGAGATCACCTTTATCTCCTCTTTGGCAGAGCAGGCGGCCCTGGGCATGGAAAACGCCCGCCTCTACCAGAAGCTCAAGGGCGAATACGAGGAGATGATGGGCGACCTGTACAGCTTCACCGGTTTTACCCGGTTTTAGGCTAGGGCGAGGGCGCCGCCAGACCAGGGCCCGGAAGGTTTCCGGGCCCGCCGCAGTTCCGGCGCCATTGCGCCGGGACCTCAGACCATCAGGGCCAGAGAGAGCAACCCGGACCTCAGAACCAAGGCGATGGCCTTGAGGCAGCAATCTTAGCCCTTCACACCTTTGATAAAATCCCGAACCATTTTGCACCCGGTTTTTCCCAGGATCTTGAGGTCAAGCCCGGGGGAGATATTCTGGACATAATCCAGGTCATGGATAATCCAATAATTAAATTTTAACTTGGTGTGGGCCTCCACCTGCCAGAGGCCAGTCATGCCGGGACGCACGGAGAGCCGGGCATCCCGCCACCTGGGGTTGTAACGCATCTCCTCCAAAGACAAAGGCCGCGTCCCCACCAGGCTCATATCGCCTTTAAGGACGTTCCAGAGTTGCGGCAGTTCATCCAAATTGGTATCCCGCAAAAACTGACCCACTCGGGTTATCCTGGGATCTCTGGCTATCTTGAACATGGGCCCATCCACCTCGTTCCTGGCTTGCAGTTGGCGCTTCAAGTCCTCGGCATTGATGACCATAGATCGGAATTTGTACATAAGAAAATTGCGGCCTTTTCGGCCACAACGGGGTTGCCGGAAAAAAACGTTGCCAGGAGAGTCCAGCTTGATGGCCACGGCGATGATGAGCATCAAGGGTGCGGTGATGACCAGCCCCAGCGCCGCGGCCATGACATCGACGATCCGCTTGAGCTTCAGGTAGAAAGGCCCTGCCGGGATTTGCCAATGGAGATGCTTGACGACGGACTGGGAGTCCCGATGGGTGGATTCCCGCAGCGCTAAAACGTCCACATCCCTTTCTCCCGACTGGGATTTGATTATTGCGGTTTCGTGCAGGATCGTCCCGTTTCTGACCGTTGAGCCTTCGCCGATAACACAGCGGCTGAGATAAGATCCCTGGCCAATCAGGGTATCCCCCAGGATGACGCACTCATTGATGATGGCCCCTTTCCCCACCTCGCACCGGGGACCGACGGCCGTAGGTCCCAGGATCAACACCTCGTCGGCCAGGCGGCAGTCCGGCCCCAGCGCCACAGGTTCAAACAGCCTCCAGGCAGCCTTACCCGCCGGTGCGGTCAATGGCTGGGCAACGGCATCATTGATCCCCGGGAATTGTACCCGTTGAGCCAGAACATCGAGGTTGGCAATAAAATAGTCGTCGAGACTGGAAATCGTGCGGCAATATTGTTGGACCTCCCAAAGGCTCGCGGGTAACCCCCGCTCGTAGAGGATGGGGAAAAGCTGCTCTTTGAGATCAAAGTAGCTGTCTGTCGGGAGCAGCTTGAGGATAGCAGGCTCGAACAGGTATAAGCCGGCCGGCCGATGCACGCTGCGCTTTTCCTGCATATGGTGGATGCGGTGAATGGCCTTGACTCCGTTCTCGGCATCCAGCTCGACCCGTTCCTTGTCCCACGCCGCCTCCAGGACCGGCAATGAACCCACGGTGGCGATGGCCCCCCGAGACCGGTGCGCCTCCAGCATCGGCTCGAGGCCCATACCCAGGAACAGGTCCCCGCCGACAACCCAGAAAGGCGCCCCCTCAAGCCAGGCCTCCACCTCTTTCAGTGATCCCCCCGTCCCGTGAGAGGTTTCGATTACTTGGGATTCCAGGGGCGCCCGCCAGAGGGCTAGATGTTTCGTCACCACGGCCCCCATCCCCGGTCGGACGCAGAATATCAGGCGCTTAACGCCCACGGCGCCCAGGACCTTGGCCATATAGCGATAGGAGGGCACGTTGGCGATGGGCAGCAAAGCCTTAGGATAGGCGGCGATGGCGAACCCGTTGAAGGAGGAAGAGCCGCCGGCGAGGATCACCGCTGTGTGTGGCGCATGGATCATAATTTTTTATATATCCATTGGTGAACAGGAAAGATCCTGCGGTTGAGCCCCAACTCGACTTTGTCGCAACCATGGGCGGGAAGTTTGGACAAGGCGGCCGGAACGCCCGGCCGGCGGAAATTTCCGTCCATCAGCAAAACGTGGCCGGTCTGCTGCTCTGCCGCGGCCAGGGCCAGCCCCACGGCCACCGTGGTTGCCCCTTCCCTTGCCTCGGCGGAGCACACCAGGATGCTCTTGATGCACGTGACGTCACGAGGCAGCAAGACGTTGGGGCAGATACTCGCAAAGACCCGGCGAGTGTCGGGAAGGCGCAACTTATCCATTAGATTCAAATGGTTAACGATGTCAGGATGCGAGCTCACTGACTCTACCGTTAATTAAAACAATCAAATTACCTGAGTTAGCCGTCACCCCCCCCCCCACCCTTGCCGCCGCCGCATGCCGGACTGATTAATCTCTTTATCGGGTTTTCTTGCAATCATATTGAATCATTTTCCGCAGTACGGACTTTTTCCCCAAACAAGCGGTGGAACCCGGAACCCCCCAGGCCTGGAGCAAAGCCCTTCCCAGTCAAGGCTCGCCAGGAAATTTTGACGGGGAATTTGCCCTTTGACATTTAGCGCCGATCGGCTTATGAATACCGGTAAGCACCTCTGGCAACCCCCGAATGGCGGCTGGCCTGCGGTGCCGGGACGAAATAAGCGCCGCCGCCTGGGGACGCGGGAGTTGGCCGAAGCGCCGAAACTTTACCGCCGCATCAAAGCTGAATTTCTTCTCAACCAGGTCACCTTCCCGGATGGCAGCCGCCCCGGCCCCAAAACCCCGGAGGGTTTTATCGGCGTATACCCGGCAGGGAGATGCGGGAAATTGACCTATAACCCCTATTCCCAGGGCCACATTGCGGTTAGGGCGCACCTGGCCCAGGCACGGACAACACCGGCACAAGCCTGCAATCTAGGTCCAATACCCCAGGAAAGGTAGGAATTACCCATTATGACCCACTATTACGAAGAAAATGACCTGGAGAGGTTTAACGAAATCGGCAAGTACCGCCCCGATCTCTACGATAACTTCATGACCTATTACCAGGGGGTTATGAGCGCCGGGGCTCTGAGCGTCCGGGAAAAGGCTCTCATCGCCCTGGCAGTGGCCCACGCGGTCCAATGCCCTTACTGTATCGACGCCTATACCCGGGGGTCCCTGGAAGCCGGTTCCAATCTGGAGGAGATGACCGAGGCCATTCACGTCGCCTCGGCCATCCGGGGCGGGGCCACCCTGATACACGGCATCCAGGCCGCGAACGCCGCCGCCAAGATCACTCTGTAAACCG
Source organism: Pseudomonadota bacterium (assembly GCA_018897875.1). Taxonomy (GTDB): domain Bacteria; phylum Desulfobacterota; class Desulfobaccia; order Desulfobaccales; family 0-14-0-80-60-11; genus 0-14-0-80-60-11. The sequence continues at coordinate 15,232 of JAHIKF010000088.1, forward strand.
GAAGACCTATGCTGCCCTTCGCCCGCCAGCTTGAGCACCTGGGTTATGCCAGCCTCCAGGCCGAGAACTTCAGCACCTTGCAGGTCAATCTGGGGTGGCGCTGCAACCAGGCATGCAAGCACTGCCACCTCATGGCCGGACCCCAGCGCCCGGAACAGATGCAACGCGACACCATCGACGCCGTCATCCGGGTGGTGGAGCGCTGGACCATCCCCTGCGTCGACCTCACCGGGGGGGCTCCGGAACTCAACCCCGATTACGAGTACCTGGTGGAGCGCCTGGACCGATTGGGGACCCATATTCTCACCCGGTGCAACCTGACGATCCTGTTGGAACCCGGCAAGGAACACCTGGCGGAATTCTATCGCGACCACCGGGTGGAGTTGGTGGGCTCGCTGCCTTATTACCAGGAAGACCTGGTGGACCGCCTCCGGGGGGCCGGCGTGTTTCAGAAGAGCCTGGAGGCCTTGCGCCGCCTCAATCGCGTCGGCTACGGCGAACCGGATTCCGGCCTCCGGCTTAATCTCATGTACAACCCCGCCGGCGCCTACCTGCCGCCGGAGCAAGGCGCTTTGGAGGAACTCTTCCGCCGGGAGCTGACGAACCGCTACGGTATTCACTTCAACCAGCTCTTGACCCTGCTCAATATGCCCATCGGACGTTTCAAGGAATTTCTTGAGCGCTCCAGAAATTATGAGCGTTACATGGGCAAGCTGGTGTCCGGTTTTAACCCGGCCACGGTGCCCGGCCTCATGTGCCGCAGCCTCATCAGCGTCGCCTGGGACGGGCGCCTCTACGACTGCGATTTCAACCAGGCCATGGACCTGCCCCTGCTGGCGGGCCTGCCCCAGACCATTGAGGACTTTGATTTGCCCACCCTGGCCACCCGGCCCATCCGCCTGGGGGACCACTGCTACGGCTGCACCGCCGGCGGGGGCTCCTCCTGCGGCGGCCGCCTGGCGCCGGAATGAGGCTTGGCGGATTGCGGGGGAGGGCCAGGGACGCAGGGGCGGTGAGCGCACCGCCCCTACACCTGTCCACCCAGCCCCCTGTAGGGGCGCACCCGCGTGTGCGCCCTTAATTCAGGGCGGACACATGGGTCCGCCCCTACAATAAAATTGTCGTTTGTTTGCAAATTGGTATCAGAAGTGGCCGTGAATCCATAGCACCCTTACCCGGAAAACAGCTGGCCCATGGGGGGCCAGCGGCGGGTGAAGAGGCGTTCGGCCAGGTGGCGGATCAGGAAGGCCCAGTGGTAGCCCGAGGTCCGGAGGTTGCCGTGCTGAAGCCAGCGGCGGCCGGAGGAGTTTACCGGCGGCCTCAAGAGGCGGAGTCGGGTGAGGCGTCGCAGCCGCAGCACCAGGTCCAGGTCCTCCGGGTGGCGATGGGCAAAGCCCCCCAGGGCCAAGAACAGGTCCCGGCGCACGAAGATGGCCTGGTCGCCATAGGGCAGGCGAAACAGGCGGCAGCGCCAGTTGGCCCCCCAGGCTATGAATCTGAGGAAGGGGGTGGGCGGGGTCAGGCGCAGTTCGAAGGCCCCGGCCCCGACCCGGGGGTCGCAGGCCGCCTGGCGCAGGGCGGCCAGATGGTCCGTGGTTAAGACGGTATCGATATGCAGGAATAGGAAAAAATCTCCCCGGGCCACCCGGGCGCCCGCATTCATCTGGACCCCCCGGCCCCGGGGCGCACTCACCCAGCGGATGTGGGGGAAGCGTCCCGCCGCTTCCCGGGTGGCGTCGGTGCTGCCGCCGTCTACCAAGATAATTTCCAGATCCGGGGCCCGGGGGAGATTTGACAGGGCCCCGGCCAAAATCGGGGCCTCATTGAGGACCGGCAGGATAAGGGAAATGACCGGCTTCAAGCGCCGCGGGGAAAACTCCGTGATCTCGCCCGGCTGGCCTGGCCCCGCCGCAAGATGGAAGTTAGCGGGAATGCCAAAAGTTTTTTCCATTATGAAATATGCTCCAAGAACCTAAATCCCCCCTCACCCCCCTTTTCCAAAGGGGGGAATTTACCGAAATTCCTTTGAAAGTCCCCCTTTGAAAAAGGGGGATTTAGGGGGATTTAACCATCAGCAATCGGAAGAAATTTTTGGCAACCGCTATAGGGCCGGGAAACCGGAACGTCCCTTTGTTTAGCCCATCCATGCCGTGGCTCACTCCATGACCGCCCTGCTCATCATATTTGCCAAGGAACCTCGCCCGGGGCAGGTGAAAACCCGTCTCAGCCCGCCTTTGTCCCCGGAGGCGGCGGCCCAACTTTATCACTGCTTTATCCAGGATATCCTGGATGAAATGGCCCGGGTGGCCGAAGTGCGCCTGGCCGTGGCCTTCAGTCCCCCAACGGCCCGGGGCTTTTTTCGCAAGCTGGCGCCGCCCGGGACCAACCTCTTCCCCCAGGAGGGAGCGGATTTGGGAGCGCGCATGGCCCGGGCCTTCGCCCGGAGCTTCGCCGCCGGTTTTGGCCCCGTACTGCTCCGGGGCAGCGACGTCCCTGACCTCCCGGCCGCGGTGGTGTCCGAGGCGACCGCGGTGCTGGCGGGTGGCCAGGCCCAGGTGGTGTTGGGGCCGGCTACCGACGGCGGCTACCACCTGGTGGGTCTGACCGAGCCCCAGCCGGTCTTGTTTCGGGGGCCGGCCTGGTCCAGCAGCACGGTCCTGGCAGACACCCTGCGCCTGGCCCGGCAGTTGGGCCTCCGGGTCCACCTCCTGCCCCCCTGGCCCGACATCGACACCTACGACGACCTGCGGACCTTCCTTAACCAGCCCCGCCCGGCCCCGCAGCCCGGTTGGCGCAGTTGCGAGCAGGCCCGGAAACTCCTCGGCCGGCTTCAGACCCGCGAACCTGAGCCGGGCCGCTAACCCGCAGGGCCGCGCCTTGAGCCCCGGGGCCTGCCCCCTCTCGTTCCCAAGCTCCTGCTTGGGAACGCACTTGGTTGGGAAGCTCTGCTTCGCCTGAGCTTTGCGCCGCCCTGGAATGGCTGACAGGCATTCTCTTATCAAGCCGGGATGGCGCTCCGATCTCTCCCAAGCACAGCATGGGACCTATGGGCGTTCCCAAGTGCAACTTGGGAACGAGGAGAAGGCGGGATGCGCTTCGCTTTCCCGCCCTACGGTGCTTCTATGAGCACAACTCGGTCTCAAACGACTTCCGGAAGAGTTTTATCGGGGTGCAGATGAGAGCGGACTTGGAACCCAGGCTGGGCGAGAATGCCAGGGGTCACGGCACAATTTATCTGCTGGTCCTGTCCTTTTTGGACTCCAGGACGGCCCGGAAATGGGCCTGCTGGTGTTTAGCCTGGCGGAGCGCCGCCTCCAACCGGTTCCGCTCCTCCAGAGTGCCGGTGGGCGAAAGGGCAGCCAGGGTCTTTTGCAGGTTCTCCACCTCCCGGGTCCAGCGGTAGAGTTCTTCGGCCAGATAGCGAATGGTCATGCTGCCCTCAGGGTGCCGGCGGGGACTCGAGTTCCGCCGGCAACGGTCCTTCCGGCGTCACCACCAGGGGCAGGACAAAGTAAAAGTTGTTGCCCCCCGGGGTGGCCTGGTAGCCCACCTCGCCCCCATGGGTTTCCACCACGGTGCGCACAAAAAAGAGCCCCCGGCCGGTTCCCACTTCGCCGTCGATATTGGTGCCCCGGAAGCTTTCGTCGAAGATGTGGGGCACATCTTCCGGCGGCAGGTGGGGTCCGGTGGTGAAGACGTTGAACTTGACCCCGTCTTTGTGCAGGCCGAAATAATTTTTTAGCAGATCCCGGCCGTAAGCCATGTACTTGCGCCCTTCATAGTTGCGGCGGGCATATTTCACCGCGTTGGAAAAAATGTTGGCGTAGACCTGGGCCATCAGGCCTTTGTCCACCGACAGGGTCAGGTCTTCGTCGGGCATGACCCCGGCGCCGGTGTCGATCTCGATGTGGCGCTCCTTGAGCTTGTCGATAAAGAGGTTCAGTTGCGGCTCGACGATTTCCTTGGTTACCCGGGTCGTCCGCCGCCGCAGCACAAACTGGCCCTTCTGGAAGTGGGACAGCCGGAACAGGGACTCGATAAAGAGACTGACCCCTTTGTAGTGCTGCTCCAGGTTCTCGTAATCACTCTCCAGGTCGTCGATCAGGCAACGGAAGGCCTCCTTGGCATCCGGCAGCTGGGCACACTGGTCGGTTCTGATGGTGCAGACGCACTCCAGTTCTTTCAGATGCAAGATCTTTTTCCGTAAATGCCGCAGGTAGAGGCTGAGGCTGATATTGGGGATGATCACATTGTGTTCGATATCGGCCACCAGGCTGTTGATAAAGCGGATATGCTGGATGTTCTGCCGGGCGACGATTTTGATGTGCAGGTTGTACCCCAGGCGGTTGGCGTACTTTTCCAAGAAAAAGCGGTCCGCCGCCGAGATCCGGTCCTCCGGGTAGAGTTCCAGCATCCCGATGATCTGGTCTTTGGCGTAGAAGGGCAGCTGGTTGACCAGGAGCAGGTTACCCCGGATGGGGAGTATTAAAGAACCATCAGCGGCGTAAGCCTTATTGACCAGAGAGATGTGCGCCGGTGGGGCGGTCTTGTCGGGATAGAGCCCCCGGAGACTGTCGGAGACCAGATCGAGACGGCCCTCGGAGCACACCAGGTAAAGGCGAGCGTCCAGATCAAAGAACTCTTTGATGACGCTCACGGTGACCCGGTAAAAGTTTTCTATGGTCTCGTATTCCTGGGCCAGGTCATAGAAGGTCTTTAAGGCGTCATCCTTCAGGGGGCCGAAGTTGTATTCCTCAAAGATCTTTCTCTTTTCCTGAACCCGGGCCGAAACCTCAGCCAGATCCATGGGGATATCCATATCAGCATCCTCTGACCGGGGGATGGCAAAATCCCGGCTCACCTCTGGGGGCCCCAGACATCAACGGGCGGTGGTGCGGCGGTACTCCCTGACCCCGTGCTCATAGAGATCATGGCCCTGACAGTCATTGATGACCATGGTGGGGAAGTCTTCCACCTCCAGGCGATGCACGGCTTCCGGCCCAAGTTCGGGAAAGGCGATCACCTCGGCGGCCTTGATCCGCTGGGAGATGAGGGCGCCGGCGCCGCCGGTGGCCCCCAGGTAGACGGCCTTATGGGCTTTCATGGCCTCGATCACTTCGACCCCGCGCTTGCCTTTGCCGATCATCGCTTTCAAACCCAGCTTGATCAGAATGGGGGCATAGGAGTCCATGCGGTAGCTGGTGGTGGGGCCCGCAGCCCCGATAACCCGGCCGGGTGGCGCCGGGCTGGGGCCGACGTAATACATGATCTGCCCCTCTAAATCCATGGGCAAGGGCTCGCCGGCAGCCAGCAAATCCACCAGACGCTTGTGCGCCGCGTCCCGGGCGGTATAGATCACCCCGCTGACCAGCACCGTATCGCCGATATTGAGCTGCAACACGTCCTGCTCAGTCAGGGGAGCGGTCAGTTTTACCGTCTTAGCCATGATTCACCTTTTATATCAGTGGGGCGCTCTATAAAGAGTATGACACTTGAGCGCCTATTGCATGCCTGGTGCCTTAAGTCCCCCTTTCTTAAAGGGGGATTTAGGGGGATTACCAGGCGCTTGTATAATCCCCCCTACCCCCCTTTAGGAAAGGGGGGATAAAACCCAAGGGGTTAATTTCACCGTAATTAAGGACGCCACAACCATTTCTCATCTGCATATTACCAGCTAAATAGTTAACCCGTTTATTTTTTCCTTCCTTTTAACGGAAAACCAAAAACCGAAAACTGAAAACCGTTTTACAGCACCACTTCCTGGTGACGGGAAGCGTGACATTGAATGTTGACGGCCACGGGCAGCGAGGCGATGTGGCAGGGCTGCATCAAGACATGCACCGCCATGGCGGTGATCCGGCCCCCCAAGCCCTGGGGCCCGATGCCCAGATCGTTGACCTCGGCCAAGAGCTGCCGTTCGATGGCGGCCACTTCCGGGTCGGGGTTGGCCTGGCCCAGTTCCCGCAGCAGGGACTTCTTGGCCAGCAAGGCAGCCCGCTCGAAGTTGCCGCCGATGCCCACCCCCACGATTATGGGGGGACAGGGGTTGGGGCCGGCCTCTTCGACGGTGAGCACCACTTTTTCTTTGATCCCGGCCAAGCCGTCCGCCGGCTTCAGCATGAAGAGGCGGCTCATGTTTTCGCTGCCCCCGCCCTTGGGGACCACCGTGAGTTTGAGCCGGTCTCCCGGCACAATTTCGGTGTGGATCACTGCCGGCGTATTGTCCCCGGTATTGGCCCGGGTCAGGGGATGGCAGAGGGATTTTCTCAGGTGCCCCTCCCCATATCCCTGGCGGATGCCGGCGTTGATCGCCTGGTCAAAATCCCCGCCCACCAGATGGACGTCCTGGCCCATCTCGGCAAAGACCACGGCCAGACCGCAGTCCTGGCACATGGGAATGCGTTCCTCTTTGGCGATGCGGGCGTTTTCCAGTAATTGCCGGAAGATTTCCTTGCCGCTGGGGGATTCTTCTGTCTCAGCCCCCCGGGCCAGGGCGGCCAGAAGATCGGCCCCAGGCTCATAATTGGCGGCAATGGCCGCGGCTTTCACGGCCTGGGTGACCTGTGCCACCTCGATCTGTCGCATAGATACTCCTGATTGCCGCAAGGGAATGGTAAGGGCCTGACTAACCAGGCCCGCCTCGCTTCCACCTGAATGCTTTATCTGGTTGAAAGTTGGTTGCTTATGTTGAGTTCACCGGTATGGTTGCCGCACGGCGCGACGACTTCGCCGCCAAACTCCTTAAGTGGAACGGGGCCAAAATTGTCATCATCGGCCCGGTCAACCCACCCCGCCCCAACCGCCTCTCTTAATCCAGGTCATTTTTAAAAAATTGCTGGCTGGTGGCCTGGGGGGTCGAAGTTCTTTCCTTCAGCCCCTCGTCTTCGGGGTAGAAGGTCTCCTCGGCTCGGGAAGGTACTTCATCATCGGTGGCGCTCTCTTCACTGCCCTGCTTGGCCAGCACCGTGCTCGTCATCCCCGGGAATTGCTCCACCGGCGCGTTCTTCAAAGCCTCTTTCATATAGGCGATGAAGATGGGGGCCGCGGCCTGGGAGCC
>JAHIKF010000089.1 GCA_018897875.1 Pseudomonadota bacterium
CACTTATAACAATGGCCATAAATTCCTTCTGTTTGGAGGTTCTTAAATCCCCCTAAAGTCCCCCTTTTTCAAAGGGGGACTTTAGGGGCAATTCCTTGTACTTCCCCCCTTTTCTAAAGGGGGGTTAGGGGGGGATTTGAATGGTTCCCGCAACAGAAAAAACTTTTGGCCATTGTTATAAGTGCGCCGACCTGGACGTGATGGATCACGCCCCGGTCCGTTGGCCTACAGACCGGTTGCCTCCCATCTTCAGATCCTGACCAGCCCCGGGGCTCACCCCCGGGGCACCACAGCATCCGGCTAACTTCCGTCCCCGCCCTTGCCCGAAAGAACTGCCCTTATACCATGTTTCCGGTCAACCCAACCCAACCTGGAACTCATTGACCAATCTTAATTCTTTAACCGAAAACGAAAAACCGAAAACCGAAAACGGTATTACATGGCTTTGGGGGATGGGGCGGGCTTGGCTGGCTCCTTGGGAGCCGGCGCCGGGCGCTTCCGGGGAACGGACCGCGGCCGGTCAGCCGGAACGGGCTGCAGGTAGCGCATGGAGGCCCAGCCGGTCCGATCGCGGCGCTCATCCCCCACCCGGGCCCAGCCCGAGTTGGTCTCCAGGATCTCCACTTCATCGTTGAACTGCAGGGTGCCAATCTGGCGCGCGGCGGTGGTGGGGCCCTCCCGGAGGGCCAGGCTGGATACGTTCACAAAATAAAGCTGGGGGCCCGGCGGCGGTGGCGGCGGCGTTTCCATCACCATCGGCGGCGGCGGGCCCGTTTCCACACAGCCCATGCACAGCGCCAGGGCCATCACACAGAGTGCCAGACCGATACGGGTGCGTCTCAGGGTCATGAAAGTCTCCTTATGCGAGATTATGCGGCAGGCTAACCATCTCCCGCCTCAAAGCGGCAGGTGAGACCTCTGGACTGGCGGCAAATTTCCACCCCGACCCTGGTCTCAAAGCCCAATCTTTGCGTGTGAGGCATGATAGCACAAAGTTTTTTGAAAAAGCAATTCTCCTGGAAATTACGAGCCTGCCGGACCATAGGATGCCAGGAATAGCAGTGATTATCGTTCAGAAAAACCCAGGCCGGCACGGCCCGTTAGTGGGGAGTGGTACCTCTGCGTTCGCCAAAAAATAATCGCCGGCCGGCAAGCTCATGATTTTAGACTTTTTCTTTAAATTGATACCACTCCGCCATCAATGGAGGAAGTTCAACGGCAGAAACCTGATTTATCCTACCACCTGGCTCTCTGTGGTCAAAACCGGAGATAGGCTTACCAGCGCTTCAGTCGGGATCAGATTATATCTGACTTCGATGGATAAATTTACCTGCCGGCAGGGTCTGAGTCGCGGCTATGATAACCATATAAAATAGTAATTATTATGGCTTACGGTGCGTATACATAGCAGGTACTATCTATTCTCCCACGTATTTATCCAGCACAGGGCCACGGTTGCTGTCCCCCTTCTTCCGGCCCCAGCGCCCCCCCTGTAGCCCACAGTGAGAACCGCTGATTGATGAGGCATCGTTTACATAAATCGCTTTTTACGTTTTCTTCATCCCGGACGCGGCACTCTGAAGCGCGCCCAGAAAGGAGGTTGCCTTCTTCCCGACTTCCTTGCCCGGGTCAGCCTGGCTATAAGAGTTCGCTAAAACGATCCGGGCGATTTCTTTTAAATCCAAGGCTGCGGGGCTGTTCTCCTGGTTCAAGGGGAAGGGCACCATCTGGTTGACAGCCTTTTCAATCCCCGGGTCATAGGAGATGTGTCCCAACACCTGAGGCACAAAGCTCAGAAAAGACCCGCAGACTTTTTCAATTATCCGGGCCGCTTGAAGGTCCGAATCTTCCTTCACCATATTGACCACGAGTAAGAGTTCGAAGGTTTTCAATAGTTGAGAAAACCGGCTCAAGCGGTCCTCTCCCCCTTCCTGAAGCTGAAGCAGGAGTTCCTTAACCGATTCGATCTTGCTCTCAGAGGGGGTCGCTTCGGTTTGGAGCACCAGGCCCAACACATCATGGTCTTTGGCAAACTCTCGGGTGATGCGGCGATACAGGGCGCTTTTGATGAAGCCATAGACGTTTTGCAACGAAGTGGCCTGATTGGTCATTATACAAATGCGGCCTTGGGAGTAATTGAAGAAGTCGAGAATATTATATGAAGTCCCAGCCCCCAGATCCAGGAGGACCAGATCGGCCGGCAGGTTTTCAATCTGTTTTAAAATTCGCACTTTCTGGGCGTAGGTGGGGTTGGCCGACCCCAAGATATCATCCGCCCCACAGATCAGACCAATCCCTTCCACCTGCGTGTCAATGACGACATCTTCCAGGCGGTCTACCCGGTTTAAAAAGAAATCCTCCAGGGTGCACGGAGGAAAACGCACCCCCATGAGGGTGTGCAGATTGGCCCCACCCAGATCCGCATCCACCAGGATGATCTTTTTCCCCATGCGGGAGAGAGAGATTCCCAGGCCCAGAGTAAAGACGCTTTTGCCGATGCCGCCTTTGCCACCGCCGATGCTCCAAAGTTTCTTGCTTAACTCCACCGCCATCTCCTTTTCATCCGGCCCGATAGGTGAAAATTTCTTGAGAGGCTAGCACGGGCTCCCTGCCCGATAATTTTCATCACTCTCCGGAAAGACTGCGTTCGCGCCACCAATGCCACAGGCATTTGCCGGCAATCACGAGGCTCCCAAGCAATATCAGGATGATAGCCAGGGAGTTGTGGGAATCGGGTAGGCCAAATTGCAGCGCCACGCCCCCCAAAAGCGCCGCGGCGCCCAGGTAAAAAATGAACCTGCCGTCACCGGTGGCTGGTTTGAGCTTGACCTGGTCCCAATACCTCCAGAGGTCTGAAATATCTTTGGGGCGAGCCAATAAATTTTCCAAGGATCGACGAAACTGAAAGTCGGCTTCTTTCAGATCCAGCCCCAACAGGTAATGAGAAGGATTGCTCTCTCCTTCGCGAACCCAAACCACTGTGGTTCGCAGTTGAGTCTCCTTGGAGAATCCATCCGGGGCCAAATGGATTAAGCCTAACTGGTCCACTAAACCCTCAACCTTCAAGTCATGGGGAAGATCGACCACTTCCAAAATGACTCCTTCGGCGGTCAGATCTTTTACTTGAACCGGCAGCCGGAAGAATTTCCCTTGCCCCTGGGGCTCAATCTCCAAATAAAAATCAGGGGTGACCCCAGGCGCTTCCACGTCGAGAATCGGCGAAGTGGCGTTACTTATTAGAGCTTTCATCAGGGCGGCTCAGCCTCCAATCATTGCCCAACCCACCGGCTAGGCTTTTTTCTTCAGTAAATGGCGGAGATAATCCACTTCTCTGGCCAACTGCGCTTCTAATTTCAGGTTAAGACCCTTGTTTTCCCGGCGCTCTTGTTTGCAGATTTCTTGCCACACTTTCAGTTTCCCCAGTTCATAGATCATGGCTTCATAGCGGCGGCGCTCGACAATCAGGTTTTCCTGAGAAGCTCTGACAAATTCCTGCCAGCTATCGCCAGATTCCCCCTTGCCTTGATGCGGGCCGCTCGGTTTGTGGCTCTTCGCAGGTTGCTCCTCACCGGGCCATTCTAATGATATGGCAGTATGCCCGGATACGGCCCGACTGCAATAATCACCCTCCACCGGCGGGGGACTGTGACGGGATTCAACGCCGCGCCCAGGTTCCTGGGCAATGGCCCGGATCCGCTCCCCGGGGGCCAGAGACTGACCGGGCTCATCATCTTGAAGACCCCCTCCCTGAAGCCGTCCTGCCAAGACCCCTCCATTGAGCAATTGCTGAAGATATTTCCATCCCTGAGGCCGCTCCCGGGCATCCCCCAAAGGAGCATGCCACAAGAGGCCCAGCAATAATTGCGCTTCGTTAATACCTATAGCCCGAGCTGCTGCCAGTAGGTGTTGGTAATAGCTTTCCGGCGAAGGAGCCGGGTTCATGAGGGCCTGCAATACGCTGGGGTGGGGGGCGATGGCTGGGTAGATCTCTTCCCAGGAGGGGATTACCGGGGCTGACAGACTGGAGTCCGGGCCCGGAGCGATAAACTCGATGATTTTCCTGAGGACGGCAGGCGGTTGGCTTGGAGCGCTATCCCAGGGAGGCTTAAGCCAGCGCCAGTTGGCCTGAGTGCGGGGTTCCAGCGATGGCGGCGCCATTACCAGGTTTCCTTCCCCGAACACCTTGACCTCAAAGGGTTCCAGCAAGAAAGAGGAAGGGAGCTGCCAGCCTTCAGGAAGTTCATAGTAATGCTGCTCTAAATGGGCTCCCGCCTCCGCGACGCATTCGGAAGACCAATCTCCGCGCCTGAAAGGGAATACCCGCCCTTGCTTTTGCACCTCTATGACCAACAGACCGGAAGCGGAGCCGGTGCGCACCCCCACATTTAACGCGATGCCATCCAGGCTCAGCTCGATCAATTTTTCGGACCAGGTCGCCTTGGGTTCCTGGAAATCCAAAAACTGATTGACCCGGTTCTGAGAATTAACCGCGGCCAGATGCCAACCTAGGCTCAGATAATGGCTCATGTATTGTATTAAAACATCGCTGAATTGCAGGTTTTTCCTCAGGTCCAAAATTCGGCAGAATTCCTCTTCCTGAATTTTTCCGCAGATATTATTGAGGAATTCTTCCTGCTCGTTACTATCTAACTCATTAAGCATTGTGGAAGCCCTGGTTGACTTGGGAGATGCGGTGAAAGCCTGACCGCTGTGACCTACCCAAGTGTTTTCGTGGTTCATTCAGTTAGTCGAGCCGGATCAACCGCCTTCACGATCAAGCACGGTTCGGAGCACTCCGCCTGATCACTATGGACGGTGACAAACTTCTTATAAATTATCGGCATATCAGACAGGCCGCATGAATTTCCTGAATTTTGCCGAGATTATGGCGCTGGCTTGGCCGGTGCGGTCAAGAAAAGGTTTTTGTACCTCTTTCCCTGGAAAAAATCCCCCAGAGTTTCTTTTCGTGAAACAGAATCCTATCGTAGAATGCATGATAAAAATAACTCCTCCAATATATCTTGCCAGCTTAGACAATTATCCTCAGATAAGCCAAAAACCCCGCTATGATCTGAATAGCGCAATTGACCTTTTGTGTGGGGGGGGCGCCAGAATCCTCTTTTGTCCGATGATATTATGCCTTGATGGAGAGGCTGCCCGGTCAAGTCTTGACCATTACAGATTATTCTTGCATGCGGTCCCTATTAGTGACAAGGTGCGGAAAAGGCCTGCAGGCAGGTTCGACGATTTGTGGCGGGCGTCCCCTGTGGTTGGCAAGCCTCTGCAGCAAAAATTACGGCGGCGCGGGCTTGCGCCTGCGGCGACATGGCGCCTCCAGTGCCGGCGGTGATCATGAGGAAAATTCACCTTATTCTGCTTGTCCTCCTCTCCGGGCTCTGCCTCGCCTGCCAACCGGACCCGACGAAGGCCCGTTTGGAACGGGTGCTCACCGCGTCCTGGCAGAGCTACTGCCGGCACTTCATCAAGAGCGACGGCCAGGTCATCATCCCGGAAGAAGGCGGCGGCACCATCTCCGAGGCCCAGGCCTACGCCCTGCTCAGGGCGGTGTGGGTCGGAGATAAAATGATTTTCAACCGGGTCTATGCCTGGACCTACAAAAATCTTTCCCGGGTCCATACCCAGGGGGACAGCCTGCTATCCTGGCGCTGGGGCCGGCTCCCGGACGGCTCCTGGGGGGTGCTGGATGCCAACAGCGCCACCGACGGCGACCTGGATTACGCCCTGGCCCTGGTCCTGGCGCACCGCATGGGATGGCGGGCCCCGCCTAACCTCCCGGATTACCGGGAAGAGGCCCGCCGGGTCCAGGCGGATATCCTGGCCAAGGAAGTGGTGACCCTCCCCGACGGCGATGTGCTCCTCACCCCAGGCAACTGGCATGAGCTTAAGCCGCCCTACCTGGTGAACCCCTCGTACTTTTCTCCGGCCGCGTATCGCCTGTTTGCGTCTATCTCAAGCGAAACTGACCGTGAGAGGGCCGCTGAACGCGTCGGGGCGGTGAGGGCACCGCCCCTACAAATGGAGGTCGGGGTAACTACGGATCCTGCCCGGTGGAACCGCCTGCACCAATCCACCTATAAGCTGCTGGGGCAATTAACCCAGGGGCTGGGGGGCCAAACCGGGGTGGGGTTGTTCCCGGACTGGTGCCGGGTGGACGCCGCCGGCCGCCTGGCGCCGGCGCCGGGCAGAGACACCCGCTTCGGCTGGGAGGCGGTGCGGCTCCCCTATCGGTTGGCCCTGGACGGACTCTGGTTCGGGGACCCACAGGCGGGCCGCCTCCTTACGGACAAGTTCCTGCCGTTTTTCAAATCCCAGTGGCAGGCCCACGGACGGCTGCTGGCGGTCTATAACTTTGACGGCTCCCCGGCGGAGGACTATGAAAGCCCGGTGCTCTATGCCGGGGTGCTGGCCGGGGCCCTGGCCGCCGGCGACCGGGACTTCGCCCGGGAGATGGCCCTTAAAATCCTCGCCTTCTACCGTGAGGACGGCGACCGGGCCTATTTCGAGGCCCCGGACCACTACTACGCCAACAACTGGGCCTGGCTGGGCCTGGCGCTGTATGCCGGGTGGGTTACACCTGGCAAATAGGATTGCCTCCACGTGCCGTCCCGCCGCAGTGTACCCAGGTTTTTTCGAACCAACCGATGAGCCTGACACCACAAAATATTTCCTCCGGCGCACTTAAAAATATGATATAAATACAAAATTAACCTTATTTTTATGAACCAGGAATTACCCCACATCTATACGGTGAGCGCCCTCACCCGGGAGATTCGCGACCGCCTGGAGACCTATTTCTCCCTGGTCTGGGTGAGCGGTGAGGTCTCCAATCTCCGTCAGCCTCTGAGCGGCCACTACTACTTCACCCTCAAGGATGCCGGGGCCCAACTCCGGGCGGTTCTCTTCAAGGGCAGTCACCAGCATATGCGCTTCAAGCCCCAGGAGGGGAGCCAATTCCTGTGCCGGGGGCGCCTCACGGTCTATGAACCCCGGGGCGAATACCAGCTGGTGGTGGATTACCTGGAGCCCCTGGGGCAGGGGGCCCTGGCCCAGGCCTTCGAGGTCCTGAAAACCCGGCTGAAGGATGAGGGGCTGTTTGCCCCGGAGTTGAAAAAACCCTTGCCGTTTCTCCCCCGCCAGATCGCCTTGGTCACTTCGCCCACCGGGGCCGCGGTCCGAGATTTCCTGCGCCTGTTGCGGCAGCGCTGCCCCAACGTCGAAGTGCTGATTTACCCGGTAAAGGTCCAGGGCGCCGAGGCCGCCGGGGAAATCGCCGCAGCCCTGAACGACCTGGGGGCCTTCCCCGGCGTGGAAGTCATCGTCCTGGCCCGGGGGGGCGGTTCCCTGGAAGATTTGTGGCCCTTTAACGAAGAAGTGGTGGCGCGAGCCATCCACCGCTGCCCTATCCCGGTGGTCTCGGCGGTGGGCCACGAAGTGGATTTTACCATTGCCGATTTTGTCGCCGACCGGCGGGCTCCCACCCCCAGCGCCGCGGTGGAACTGGTGGCGCCGGATAAGGCCGAACTCAAGCGCCGCCTGGCGCGCCTGAGCGCCACCCTGGCCGGCACCCTGGCCCGGCGCCGGGACATGGCCCGTCAGCACCTGTACCTGATGGCCCGGCGGCTGCCGGACGTGCGCCGATCCCTGGTGGACCAGCGCCTCAAGGTGGATGACAAGGCCGAGGCACTGGTGCGGCGAGCCCTGAGGGCCGTGACCCACCAGGACCAGGCCTTGAGGCTGGCCACCTCCCGCCTCTTTCTCCTGAGTCCCCGCCGGAGCCTGACCGGGGCATGGCAGCGGCTGGCCCAGGCAGCCCAGATGCTGGGCCAAGGTTGGCGCCGGCGCCAGACCGAAGCCCGCCGGCACCTGGAATATAGTCAGAGCCGGCTGGAGCAGCTCAACCCTCTGACCATCCTGAAGCGGGGCTATGCCGTGGCGACGCTCCTCCCCCAGGGAACGCTGATTCGCGACGCTACCCTGGTTTCGCCCGGCGCCGCGATCCGGGTCCGGGTGGCCCAGGGCCGGATGGATTGTGAAGTGAAAATAGTAAGCAGTGAGCAGTGAGCAGCTTAGTTCTCGTCCCCAAGTTCCTTGGGAAACGAGAAAACCATTGGAGTTCGTGATGTTTTCTGATGATTTCGAACTCGTTATAATGATGAATGAATTTAATGAGCCAAATGCACATCGAGAATCTATAAAGTATGTTTTAGGTGACCTCAGCAGTGAAGGAATTGAAACATCTGATGCACTTGCAGAAATTAGGGGTTACGGTTTCGGGGCTGACGCTCTCGCTCTTTTTATTGGTTTTGGTCTTGGTCTCTTTTTCGCCGGGAAAAAGATTGAAGAGAACCTTGATTCCTGGATACGGCTTGGTAAAAGACTATCAAAAGCAATATCGAGGTTGAAGAAGCGACAGGCTAATGTGATGCTCTCTGAACCGATGGCAGCAGCATTATCAATGTCAAGCGTGGCCGATATTGAGGCAAACTATTCTCATATTTTACCTTTGTCGAGTGTAATATATCCCATTCCTAATTCGACACTAAACAGAGAGCTAATCAATATTTTCAAAGAAAACCCTTACCGTTATTACGTTTTCGGATGGAGTATTAATAATGAATTTATAAGAATTATTTATATGACTTCTTATGGGGAAATTATATTAACCCATAAGTTGCCATTAGACTATCCTGAGTTTCATAAGATTGCCTTTTCAGATTTGCCTCAGAAAACGTAGGGTGCGCATTGCGCACCTTAAATAGTTGGAAAAAAATATGGCCAAAGGCAAAAAAGAAGAACCGAGTTTCGAGGCGGGGCTGAAGCGTCTGGAGGAAGTGTTGGATGCCCTGGAGCACGGCGACCTCTCTCTGGAAGAGGCCATGCGGGCCTTCGAGGAAGGGGTGCAACTGGTCCGGGTCTGCCATAAGAAGCTGGACGAAGTGGAAAAGCGGGTGGAACTCCTGCTCAAGGATGACGCCGGGCGGTTTTTCACCCGGCCGTTTCCGGAGGGGGAAGGGGAAGGGTAAAATCCGTTTTTGGTTTTTGGTTAAGACCTCTGACCCCAAACGAAAAACGAGAAACGAAAAACGAAAAACGAGGATAAGCTTGGATCTGAAGGCCTATCTGGAAGAACGGCGGGGGCTGGTCAACCAGGCCCTAAAAGCTTATTTGCCGCAGGTTCGCGGGCCGGCCTTCCGGCTGAACCAGGCCATGCACTACAGCCTGTTCGTGGGCGGGAAACGGCTGCGCCCCATTCTGTGCCTGGCCGCGGCGGAAGCGGTGGGGGGAAATGCGGACGAAGCCCTGCCGGTGGCCTGCGCCCTGGAGATGATCCACACCTATTCCCTGATCCATGACGACCTGCCGGCCATGGACGACGATGATTTGCGCCGGGGCCAGCCCACCTGCCACAAGCAGTTTGACGAAGCCACCGCCATCCTGGCCGGAGACGGCCTGCTCACCGCAGCCTTCCACA
>JAHIKF010000090.1 GCA_018897875.1 Pseudomonadota bacterium
ATTATGAGATAGGAATCATTTTGTGAAAAAAAGGATAAGACCGTAGGGGACCAATTAATCGAGGTAGGAAAGTGTTAATGCATAAAACTCCATTGTTGGATCAACTGGAGTCCGGTCCGTGGCCCAGCTTTATTACGGATTTGAAGCGGGTCGCCGGTCGGAAAAAATCAGTCGCGGATTTGTTAGGGGTATTGGAGCGTTCCTACAAGGACAAGATCACCCATTGGAAGCATGGCGGCATCGTCGGTGTCCTGGGTTACGGCTCCGGCATCATCGGCCGCTACGTCGACATCCCGGAAGAATTCCCCGGCGTCGAGCATTTCCACACGATCCGGGTCAACCACCCCTCCGGCTGGTTCTATACCACCCAGGCCCTGCGGGAACTGTGCGAAATCTGGGATGAGCACGGCAGCAGCCTGCTTAATATGCACGGCTCCACCGGCGACATCATCTTCCTGGGCACCACCACCCCGGAGCTGGAACCCTGCTTTGCCAAGCTGACAGCCAAAGGCTGGGACCTGGGCGGCTCCGGTTCGGCCTTCCGCAGCCCCTCTTGCTGCGTGGGCCCGGCCCGGTGCGAATGGGCTCTATATGATACCCTGGCGGTATGTTACGAGCTCACCCAGCATATGCAATTCGAGCTGCACCGGCCGTCCTATCCTTACAAATACAAGCTGAAATGCTCCGGCTGCCCCAATGACTGCGTGGCCGCGGTGGCCCGGGCCGACTGCTCCCTTATCGGCGTGTGGAGAGACGACATCCGCATTGACCAGGCCGCGGTGAAGGCTTATGCCGGCGGCGAATTGAAGCCCCGAGGCGGCGCCACCGTTTATAAAAACATTGACGTCAAGGCGGACGTGACTGACCTCTGCCCCACCGGCTGCATGAACTGGGACGGCAAGACCCTCAAGATCGACGACCGGAACTGCAACCACTGCATGCACTGCATCAGCCTGATGCCCCAGGCCCTGCGGCCCGGCACCGAGACCGGCGCCACCTTCCTGTTAGGGTCCCATGCCCCCATCCTGGAAGGGGCCCAGATGAGCTGGGTCATTGTGCCCTTTATGCCCATGGAAGCCCCCTTTGATGAACTGAAAGAGGTCCTCGTCAACATCGCCGAATGGTGGTCCGAACATGGCAAGAACCGGGAGCGCGTGGGCGAACTCATGCTCCGTGTGGGCATGCGGGCCTTCTTTAAGGGCGTGGGTCTGGAACCGCCGGCGCAGACCGTCAGGGCGCCTCGGGCCAACCCCTTCTTCTTCTGGCACCAGGAAGACTTTGACGCTGAGGCCGCGGGCCGCAAGTATATCAAACTGTAAAGCTGGATCGCAAGGTCACTTACCTGGCTAAGCGCCGATCTACTAAGGAGGAACGAATAAAATGTCTGAACGTTTAACCGATATTGGCCCGCCCCATTATGATAAGTTCTTGCCGCCGGTCATCAAAGACAACTACGGCAAGTGGAAATATCATGAAATCCTGGAACCCGGCGTGTTGATGCACGTGGGCGAATCCGGTGATAAACTCTTCTCCGTCCGGGTAGGTTCCGGCCGTCTCATCACCACCGACTTCACGAAGGATATCTGCGACATCGCCGACAAGTTCTGTGACGGGTATCTCCGTTTTACCAGCCGCAACAATATTGAATTCCTGCTCACCGACCAGGGCAAGATTGCCGGCTTGAAGGATGCCATCAAGAAGATGGGGCTCCCCATCGGCGGTACCGGCCACTCGGTGAGCAACATCGTCCACACCCAGGGCTGGATCCACTGCCACACCCCGGCCATCGACGCCTCGGGCATCGTCAAGGCCGTCATGGACGACCTGTTCGAGTACTTCGGCAGCCACAAGCTGCCGGCCCAGGTGCGCGTCGCCCTGGCCTGCTGCCTCAACATGTGCGGCGCGGTGCACTGCTCCGACATCGCCATCCTGGGGATTCACCGCACGGCGCCCAAGGTCATGCACGAGAAACTGCGCCACCTGTGCGAGATTCCCACCACCATCGCCTCTTGTCCCACCGGCGCCATCCGGCCCCATCCGGACAAGAACATCAAGAGCGTGGTGATCAATGAACCCAAGTGCATGTACTGCGGCAACTGCTACACCATTTGTCCGGCCCTGCCCTGCTTCGACGCCGAAAAAGGCGGGGTGGCCCTTTTAGTGGGCGGCAAGGTCTCCAACGCCAAGAGCCCGCCCATGTTCTCCAAGCTGGCGGTGCCCTACCTGCCCAACAACCCGCCCCGGTGGCCGGAGACGGTTGCCGCCATCCGCAAGATCCTCATCAAGTACGCCGAAGGCGCCAATAAGTGGGAGCGCGTGGGCGAGTGGGTCGAGCGCATCGGTTGGGAAAAGTTCTTTGAAATATGCGAGATTCCTTTCGTATTCCAGCACATTGACGACTACCGGTGGGCCTATGACACCTATCGGACGTCGATGCATTTTAAATTCTAGGCAGGTGGGATAAATGGCACTATCCAAAGAAGAGTTGGTGGAATTTATCTTCGAAATGGTCGAAAAGGCCCAGGGAAAGAGAAATCTGAAGGCCATGGACATCCAGAAGGCCGTCCTCAAAGCGCACCCTGACCAGGACAAGAATACGGTCAAGTTCGGGATCAAGGATCTCATTGACGGCGGCCGCTGCGTCTATACCTACTTCGGCGGGAGCTACATCGAAATCCCCCACGAAGAAGGCGCAGCCAAGCACTGATGCAAAAGCCCTGTCCCCGGTTGCTGCTGTCAGCTCTTCGGGGCGGGGCCGGCAAGACCACTTTGACCCTGGGGCTTCTGGCCGCCTGGCGGGACCAGGGCCGTCGAGTCGTGCCCTTTAAAAAGGGACCCGACTATATCGACCCGGCCTGGCACTGCCTGGCGGCGGGATGCCCCAGCCATAATCTGGACCCCTTCCTCATGGAGGGGGACCAGATTCTGGCTTCTGTGGCCCGTCATGCCGCCCAGGCGGATGCCATCCTGATCGAAGGCAACCGGGGCCTCTACGACAGCCTCGACGCCGAGGGCACCTCTAGCACCGCGGAATTGGCCAAGTTCCTGGCCACTCCGGTGGTGTTGGTGGTGGATTGCACCATGCGGACCCGCACCACTGCCGCCCTGGTGCTGGGCTGCCAGCACTTCGACCCCCAGGTGCCCATCCGGGGCGTCATCCTCAACCAGATCGCCCGTCCTCGCCACGAAGCCATCATCCGGCAGGCCATCGAAACCTACTGCGGCATTCCGGTGCTGGGGGCCCTCCCTCGCCTCAAGTGCGACGTCTTTCCAGAACGCCACATGGGGTTGGTGCCCCCCCAGGAGCACACCACCGCCATCCGGGCCGTGAGCACCGCCCGGGACCTGGCCATGCGGTACCTGGACCTGGAAGGCCTCTGGCAGGTGGCCAGCCAGGCGCCGCTCCTCCCTGAAGTTATCACCTCTCCGCCCTCTTTCTGCGCCGACTGCGCCCCGCCGGTCATCGGCGTCATCCGGGACTCGGCCTTCCAGTTTTATTATCCCGAGAACCTGGAGGCCTTGCGGGAAGCGGGGGCGGCGGTTATGGAACTCAGCGCCCTGGACGACCCGGTGCTCCCGGCCCACCTGGACGCCCTCTATATCGGCGGCGGCTTCCCCGAAACCCACGCCCAGGCCCTGGC
>JAHIKF010000091.1 GCA_018897875.1 Pseudomonadota bacterium
ATGCGTCGCTGACCCCGCTCCACAAAGACGATGAAACCCACCACCACTACCATCACCACCATCAGGAGGATCATCAGGACCGGCATGATCTCACCCGTCGTGATCAAACTAAACGTGCTGATCAGGGCCGAAGGCATCCGGGCCACGATCCCGGCGAAGATGATGAGCGAAATGCCGTTGCCGATGCCCCGCTCAGTGATCATTTCCCCCAGCCACATGATGAACGCGGTGCCCGAGGTCAGGGTGAGCACCGTCATCAGGCGGAAGGCCCAGCCGGTATGCAAAACCACCGTCTGGTGGCCGGCCCCGGCGGTCATGCTCTCCAGGCCCACGGCAATCCCGATCCCCTGGACGGCCGCGATGACCACGGTACCATAGCGGGTGTACTGCTTGATCTTCTTCTGACCCGACTCCCCTTCTTTATAGAGCTTCTCCAGGCCCGGAATCACCACCTTGAGGAGTTCGATGATGATGGCGGCGCTGATGTAAGGCATGATCCCCAGGGCAAAGACGCTCATGCGCTCCAGGGCGCCGCCGGAGAACATGTCGAATAACCCGAAGATCGTTCCCCGTTGAGCCGCGAAAAACTGCATCAAGGCATCCGCATCGATCCCCGGGGTGGGGATCTGGCAGCCCAGGCGGTATACCGCCAGCATCAACAGGGTAAAGATGATGCGGCGCTTCAGTTCGGGGATCTTGGCAATGCTGGAGAACGCGGACACTTAAATGACCTCCACCCGCCCTCCGGCTGCTTCGATCTGGCTCCGGGCCTGGGAACTCACCGCCTGCACCTTAACCACCAGGGGCACGGTCACCTCTCCCTGGCCTAAGAGCTTGATGCGCTTCACCCGGCTTTTCACCAGGCCGGCTTCCAGTAAGGCCGCTTTATCAACGATCGCCTCGGCCGGAAACCGGTTCAGGTCCCGCAGATTGACGATGGTCCAGACTTGCCGGAATATGTTGGTGAAGCCGCGCTTGGGAATCCGCCGCACCAGGGGCATCTGGCCGCCTTCAAACCCTGGCCTGGTGCCGCCGCCGGCGCGGGAGTTCTGCCCTTTGAAGCCTCGGCCCGCGGTTTTGCCCCAACCGGAACCGGGGCCGCGGCCGACCCGTTTCTTTTTGTGTTTGGACCCCGGGCTGGGCGAAAGTTCAGAAAGGCGCATCTGCTATTCTCCTTCAGGGACCTGGCGCACCTGGAGGAGATGCTCCACCTGGCGCACCATCCCCAAAATCGCCGTGGTTTCCCGGTGCCGCACCGTTTTCTGTAAGCGGGTCAGCCCCAGACTCTTCACAGTCAGACGGTGCTTCGGCGGCCGGCCGATGGGACTTTTTGTCAAGGTTATCTCGAGAATCATTGTCGTTCCTTTTATGGTAAGCAGTGAGCGGTGAGCAGTAAGCAGCCAAAAAACCATCCTGTCGATCTGCTTACTACCCACAATCAGCTAACTGTTCACTGCTTACGGCTAACCGCTACCCCAGAATTTCCGCCAGAGACCGGTTGCGCCTGGCCGCCACGTCCTCCGGGGCCGACAGCATTTGCAAGGCCACCATGGTGGCTTTGACGGCGTTGTGCGGGTTGTGGGAGCCCAAACACTTGGTGAGGACGTTTTTAATCCCCGCCACTTCCACCACCGCCCGCACGGGGCCGCCGGCGATGACGCCGGTGCCTTCCGAGGCCGGTTTTAAGAGGACCCGGCCGGCCCCGAACTCACCCACCACCGTATAGGGAATGGTGTTGTTGAGTATGGGGATCTTGATCATGGACTTTTTGGCCTGTTCCACCGCCTTGCGAATGGCTTCGGGCACTTCGTGGGCCTTGCCCAGGCCCGCACCCACGCGCCCGGCGCCGTCACCTACCACCACAATGGCGCTGAAGCGAAAGCGACGTCCGCCCTTGACCACTTTGGCGACGCGATTGATGCTCACCACTTTATCGGTTAACTGCTCCGCATCTGAGTCGAACAAGCTTATCTCCTTTTATCGCGAGCTGTGAGCAGTAAAAAACCTTTTTTTCTGCTCACTGCTCACTGCTCACTGCTTACTGCTTACGGCTCACTCCACCTAAAATTCCAGACCGTGTTCCCGGCAGCTATCCGCCATGGCCTTAACCCGGCCATGGAAGAGAAACCCGTTGCGGTCGAAGACTACTTTGCCAATTCCCTGAGCCTTGGCCTTGGCGGCCAGGAGCTTGCCCACGGCCTTGGCCGCGTCGGACTTCTTCAAACCGCTCAACTGGTCCTTCAACTCGCCGCTCAGGGTGGAGGCTGCCGCCAACGTCTGGCCTTTGCCATCGTCGACGATCTGGGCATAGATATGTTTGCAACTGCGGAAGACCGAGAGACGCAACCGCTCCCCGCCGCCGATTTTCTTCTTGATCCGCTTTTTCCGCTTCAGCCGCGCCGTTTCCTTGGAATTCATGTCACCATTCTCCTTTAGCGGCCGCCGGCCTTGCCCACCTTGCGCCGGATCACTTCCCCGGCATACCTGATCCCTTTGCCTTTATAGGGGTCGGGTGGCCTGAGCCTGCGAATCACCGCCACCGTCTGTCCCAGAACTTCTTTGTTGGCGCCGGTGAATTCGATGCGGTTGGCCTTTTCCACCTTGGCCGTGATCCCTTGGGGCAGGGGAAACTCCACGGGATTGGAGTAGCCGATGTTGAACACCAGCATATCGCCCCTGGCTTCCACCTTGTAGCCGGTGCCCACCAGTTCCAAAACCCGGGTGAAACCATCGGTGGTGCCGGTGACCAGGTTGGCCACCAGGGTGCGGGCCAGGCCCCAATAGGACCGGCTCAGCCGGCTGTCATCCTGGGGTTCCACGGTGATCTCCTGGGCCCCGATGTTGACGTGGACCCGGGGAGGCATCAGCTGCGTCAGCGTCCCCCGCGGTCCGGTGACCACCAGCTTCCCTTCTTCCATCTTGACCTTCACCCCTTGGGGCAAAGGTACCGGTTTTTTTCCGATGCGGCTCATAAGCTTACCCTTACCAGATCTCGCACAAGACCTCGCCGCCCACGTTCAGCTTGCGGGCCTGGCGGTCGGTGATGACCCCCTGGGAGGTCGAAATGACCGCCACCCCCAGGCCTCCCCGTACCTTGGGAAGCTCGGCATGGCCGGTATACACCCGGCAACCGGGTTTGCTGACCCGTTTCAGCCCCTGGATGAGCGGTTGCTGCTGGTCGGCGTACCGGAGGTAGACTCGCAGGATGCCCTGGCGATTATCTTTTATGACCTTGTAGTTTTTAATAAACCCTTCTTCCTTGAGGATGCGCGCCAGGTTGATCTTCATACGGGAGGCGGGAATGTCAACCTTGTCGAACCGCGCCCCCCCGGCATTGCGAATCCGGGTCAACATATCGGCGATGGGATCAGTCATGCTCATAGTGTGCCCTACCAGCTGGATTTAGTGACCCCGGGAATCTCTCCCTTGAGGGCCATGTTGCGAAAACAGATGCGGCAAACGCCGAACCGCCGGAGAAACGCCCGGGGACGGCCGCACACGGGACAACGGTTGTATTTCTGCACCGGATATTTGGGTTCGCGCTTTGCCTTGGCTATCAACGATTTCTTGGCCATCCTTATCTCCTGAAGGGCATACCCAGTAGTTTTAACAAGAATTTCCCTTCTTCATCGGTGGGGGCGCTGGTGACTATGGTAATATTCATGCCCCTGACCTTGTCCATCTGGTCGTACTCAATCTCCGGGAAGATGATCTGCTCTTTGATGCCCAGGGTATAGTTACCCCGGCCGTCAAACGCCTTCTCGCTCACGCCCCGGAAGTCCCGCACCCGGGGCAGCACCACGTTCATCAGCTTGTCGAGAAAGTAGTACATGCGACCCCGGCGCAACGTGACCATGCAACCGATGGGCATGCCTTCCCGCAGCTTGAACGCGGCGATGGACTTCTTGGCCCGGGTCACCACCGGCTTTTGGCCGGTGACGGCCGTCAGTTCCGCCGAAGCCGAATCCAACAGCTTGATGTTCTGGATGGCCTCGCCCAGCCCGATGTTGACCACGACCTTCTTCAGTCTGGGCACCTGCATGGGGCTCTTATAGCGGAACTCCTGCATCATTTGGGGGACACACTCGTCCCGATAATAATCCTTCAGGCGCGGCGTCCCTTTCAGGACCGGCGGGGGCGACGATTTCTCAGCGCCTTTGGCCGCCGGGGCGACCGCCGCCTTGGCCGCTTTCTTATCCACGCCCTTGGGCGCGCCCTTGGCCGGGCCCTTGGCCGCCGTCTTGCCCTTGTCTTTTCCAGATCCCTTTTCAGCCATCAATCAATTCCTTGCATTTCAGACATACCCGGGCTTTCTTGCCTTCGCCGGTCTTGGTCATACTGACACGGGTGCCGGTGGCGCATTTGGGGCAAATCAGCTTCACCTTGCACACGAACATCGGCGCTTCCTTTTCCACGATCCCCCCCTGGCCGGTGGTGGGGCTGGGGCGGGTGTGCCGCTTGA
>JAHIKF010000092.1 GCA_018897875.1 Pseudomonadota bacterium
GCCATAGCCTTCAACTCAGGCCGAAGGGTCCCCGCCGTTACCCCCGGAACCGGGGTCTCCGGGTCCAGCCGGGCGGCGATCTCCCGGCCCAGGCGGGCGGAGGCTCGCAAGGCGTCGGCCGTATCCGGCAGGGGCACCCGAGGCCAGTCTTGGCGGATGCCGTCGGCGTTCTCCGTCAGGTAGGCGGGGGCATAGCCCACGGCCAGGGCGTGCATCCAGATGAGAGCGGCGGTCTCGGGGGCGGCGTCGGGGTTCGGGAGGCCCAGGGCGGCGAGGTAAGTCCGGGCGGCGGCGGAGAGGTTGGCTGTGGGGGTAGTATCTGGTTTGAAAAAACTGCCTTGATTATTTCCAGCCCTTTTTTGCTCGGGCTCAAAGCGAAGCTGGATAGGGAAATGGTATGAATGTCCCCTGATAAAGTCAAAGTCTCCCAGGCACTTCAAGAAATAGAATGGAATCCCCTCAGGACTGGCTACACCGGAGGGACGGCTAACGAGAAAAGCGTTCTCCGGAAACTGATGGATAAAAAGAGAAGGACGAGGTTCATTCCAAAGGGGGCGAATAGGGGTATAATAACACCACCTCAGTTCTAATGGGCGCAATACATACCTGATAATTCTGGTGGCATCAAACTTTTCTAACTTTAAGACCTTGGTTCTCGTCTTTTTTGCATCGAACCGGGCGGCATTATTGGTTAATCCTGTTCCCAGTGCTTTAAGTTCATCCCATTCGACCTTTGAATCGAAATACCTACGCATCCGCTCTTCCAGTACAGAATGGTTACCATCAATAAGACTGAACCCACGGTTTTCCTTATAGCCTGTGATGGGAGACAAGGCCGCCAGTTCCACCAACTTCGGCCATTCACGGTATTGAGCGGCTACCGCCCCAGGCCGGAAGGAAAACTTGTTGCTCTCCTCAGGTTGGGCTGGAAGATAATGGGCCTCGGAATCCGGGTCTTTTAGGCTCTCCAGGAGTTGCGCCCGGCGCTCTTCGGCTTTGGCAGCGCTCAGGTCGTCCCGGAATTGGACCTTCGCCCCCTGCTGCTCTTTTCCGCTCTTAACCCAAAGAGAAATCGCTACGCCCTGTTGTATCCCCGGAGAGAAGCCGGAAATGGCGAAGATCGTCTCGCTCGTCCGACCGTCCGGGGCATACTCGGAGATTTTGCGGTTGCCGTGCATATTCTCAATCCAGAAGCGGTCGAACGAGGCCAGAAGGTGTTGACGCAAAACGACAAAGGAGGGGTCGCTTACCCAGGAATGATTTGAAATATAGCAGACCACGCCCTTTCCGGTTTTTTCGGCGATGCGGCGTTCGGCCAGGCGAAAGAAGCGGACATAAAGTTCATCCAGGTTGAACTTCTTAATGCCCCACTTGGAAATCAATCCCTCCTTGTAAGGCTCCACCAGGCCCTGCTCCTCCTGGGGACTCACCCCGGCAAAGGCGTTATAGGGCGGATTGCCCAGGATCACCAGGATGGGTTTGTCCCGTTTGACCTCTTCGGCGGCGTCCCGTTCCTCGGCCAACTCCGGGAAGATAAGCTGCTGTTTCGGGCCTTGGGGCGGCTCCCATCCGGTCAGGGAATTGGTGAGATAGACCCCGGCCCGCTCTTTGGCGTCTTCGGCCAGGGGCGCTTTAAGGTTCTGTAAATAGAGGCCCACCTGCAAGTGGGCTACCACGAAGGGAGCAGGGAGAATCTCGAAGCCGAAAACCCGGCCCAGGGCCGCCTTTTTCACATCGGCCCCCACCAAAGCATCATCGCCTTTATCCCGGAGGGTGGCGGTGATGCGCTTCAAGACCTCCACCAGGTAGGCCCCGGTGCCGCAGCAAGGGTCCAGCACATAAACCCGGGGATCGGCCAGGCCGTCGGGCAGGTCCAGTTCTTGCCGCAAGACGGTATCCACCCTGGCGACCATGTACTGCACGATTTCGGGCGGGGTGTACCAGACGCCCAATTCCTTGCGGAGCTGTGGATCGAAGGCTTCCAGGAAAGGTTCATAGAAATACTGGACCGCGTGGCCTTCTTCAAACTGGTCGAAGAAGGAGGCCCGGTCCACCCGGTTCAGGGTGGTCTCGGTCCACTCCAGGACCTCCACCAGCCCCAGGGGGCCGAGCTTGGCGGGGGTTGCCAGTTGCTCGAACAAGGCTCGGATCATGGGAACATGGAGATACCAGACGGTCTCCCGCCAGTTGAAGCGGGCCTTCCGGTCGGTGCGGGGATGCTTTTTGTCCCACAGGACCCAGGCGGAGAACACCCCATAGAAGATCGTCTGCACCAGGGTGGAGCGGAAGAAGTGCTCGCCTTTGTCTCCCTCAAATTTGAGGCCCAGGGCTTCCTCCAGGGCAGCCCGCAGGGTGTTCAGGGCGGGGAGATCGGCTCCTTCCATGCGGGCTTTGGCATCCCTGGCGTAAGAGGCCAGGAACCAGGCCAAGTCCTTAGGGGCGGCGAGAGGGGCGGCCTGGAGCATTACCCGCTTGAGGTATTCGATGAAACGCTCTCCATGGACCGTGGCGGTTTTCCGGGGTTGGGCGGCGGCTTTCCAAAACTCAGCTTCGCTTGCGGCTAGGCGGTAGGCTTCCAGCTTCACCTGGTTGCCTTCGGCGTCCTGTCCCACCAATAGGAAGTCTCTCAGATTGGTCACCAGCACCTGGCGGTATTTTCCCCAGTAGCCGGAGACCTGTTTCCCCTCGGCGGTAAGCCAGGCGTCCTGACTGGCGGACTTCACCTCAATGACCCCACGGGCCGGAATGGTGCCGGGCAAGGGTTCCGTGGCCGTCTTCTGGAATTGGTCGGGGGTGAAGAGGCCGCCGTCCGGGAGACCGGCTCCCCGGTTCTTCAGGTTGATGATGCACTTGACTTTGGGCTTGAGGGTCTTACCGACTTCGTTGAGCAGGGCCGCCAATGGGCCGTAGTAAGAGGTCTCCGGGGTGGCCGCACCGGTGGAACGGATGTCATAGAGTTCCCGGATATAAGTTTCGAGAGGATTCATCCGCGGCCATTATGGCACGAATGGAGTGATTTGGTTAAATCTTTTTTGAAAAGAGTATCCTGGCTACAGGATCGGCAAGGCTCTTGCCGCGTAACGGGCCTAAGCCAGCGATAGGCGTGAAGCCCCCGCACGAGAGTCGGGGGCAAACTTTAAGGAGGGCAACATGGCTGAGTGGTTAAAGGGATGTGAAATCTGCAATGCCGGCCTCTGCGCCCGGTTTGATGAACTTGTCGGCCAGGGCATGAGCGGCCGCCAAGCCGCCAAGGTGCTTGTGGATGAGCAGAAGGAAAAACTTGGGGGAGAGGTGCTGTATTCTACTAATGCGTTGAGGCATCGGCTTAAAAGAAATATAGTGGGCCGAAACGGCCCACCCCCCGAAAAGCCACCGAAACCGCCCCCACCCGAAGAGGAATACATGGAAGGGGTTTACCTTGCGATGATAGCCACAAGTCAACCAATCCCCTTAGTCGAACCGCGATCACGCCCTACAAAGCGTGTAACGCTTTTTTCCAGCTATTGTGAGGGCCTGCCCTCTCCGGCTTATCCCCCGGCCGACAATCGGTTTGAAATTTTTGGGGGCGGGTCCCACCCCGGGGGGGTGCGTTCTGCCGGGTTTTTTCTGGGCCAAAAACCGATTGAATGATTTTTTCAAAAAATTTCCGTTCGGGGCCTGTTAATACCCGGGGGGGGTAAGTCGCCCTCCGGGTTCTCCTCCTGGGTCTGGAAGAGGGGCACGGGGGACAGGGCCGGGCGGCGCGCCGGCGGGGGTTTGGCCGGGAGGCCCGGCCCGGTGACCATGGGCAGCCAGGGCAAGGGGGTGGGCGGGGGCCGGTCCGTTATGCTCCGGTGGTGGCGGCGCCCGTAGGGGCCAGGGGCCGCGGCAGCCCCAGGGTGGTGCCGGCCTCTCCTTGATGGTCAACACCATGGCCGGGCCAGGTGGCGGTGGCGGCGAGGGTCGGGCTGTTGCGTGGGACATCAGCTTCGGGGAACCGCGTCCCCGGTGATGGGGACGCTCGTCCCTTTCAATTTTCTGCATAGGCCAAGGCGGGTCAATCTGTCGGCAATGCCCTGCTCACGACACTGAAGCGGCGGGGCCGTCCGACAAAGTGCAAATATGGTTTGGGTATCAAAGCATTTTGGCAGGACCCAAAGTAGCGGATAGAGGGCAGTTATACGTAACAAATCCTGATTTTTCCAGTAATGGTAGTGTGTTAAGTGCTGTTTTTGTGCTGCTCCAGTTTTTTCCTCCGCAACGTGTTCTTTAAGTTAGCTTCATTTCAGGAATCCTGCTATCATTTTTTATCCGTCCGGAGGATAGGGCTCTGCTGGAGAGCAACCCGAGCGCCGCGGCGGGGGATGACGGAGGGGCAGGGCTGTGTGCTCTGCCTCTCTTTTTCCTGCCCCTCCAGATTCCCTCTAAGCGTTAAACTCCGGGGGTGTGGGGGCAGCGCCCCCACGTTATGATTGTCACTCCGGTAAGGTTCGGTGCATGACCACCTCCATGGCTTTATAGTAATCCCTCTGGACCTTAAGGTTAGAAACCTTGCAGTAGCGCTGGGTAGTGGTAATCCAGGTGTGTCCTAAGAGATCCTGGATGGTGGCCAGGTCTGCATCGGCATTTAACATTTGGGTTGCCATGGTGTGCCGGAGGTGATGGCAGGACACGGTTACCCGGGTCTTCCGGGCATAGTATTCCATCCGTTTCTGTATGCCCCGCACGGAAAGAGGTTTGCCGGTGTAAGGGCCCTTTTCCACCAAAAAGACCTGCTTGGCCTTGGCACGGGGCCTGAGTTGCAGGTACTCCACCAGGGCCTGATGGCTATCCGAGCTGATATACACGACCCGGTCCTTCCCGCCCTTGCCGTGCTGGACCAGGAGCCTGCCTCGCGCGAGGTCTATGGCCTCCAGGGTAAGATTTGCCACCTCTTCCACCCGCAAGCCACTGCGCAGCATCAGCAAGAAGAGGGCCCGGTCCCGGGGTCGCTTGATGGCGCCGAACAGAGTGGTCAACTCCTCCTCTTTGAGACACCGGGGCAGCGGCTTGGGAAGCCGCAAGGCCTGGCCGCGTCTTACCGGATTGCCCACCGCGACTCCTTCCTCATGGGATAAGTAGTCATAGAACTGCCGCACGCTGAGCAGGTGATAGTTGATCGTGCTGGGTTTGAGCCTCTTGTCCAGGAGGTGATCGATATAGGCCAGGACTTTGACCGGGGTCACCTTTTCCAGAGGCACATCCAGCCACACCACAAAATGTTTCAACCGGTTCAGGTAATTTTTAACCGTGTGCGCCGAGTGGTTGCGCCTCTTGAGAAACCGCCGGAAGTTCACGATCGCGTCGATAATGGCCACTGATCTCCCCCCTTTCGATAATCGCCATGGCCCGGAAATATTCGTCTTCCCGGGTCTTGTCCGTCAGCCTGGCATAGCGCCGGGTCACTTCCAGCTTGGCGTGCCCCAGCAATTGTTGCAGACACTCCAGGCGCATGCCGGCATTTAAGAGCTCACTGGCAAAAGTATGCCGGAGGCTATGGAGAGAATGCCCTTTCTGGGACAGACCGGCTTTTATCAGATACTTGAGGAACATGACGCGTGCGGCCGTGTAGCCCAGGCTATCCCGACCTCTACCATAGAAGAGCCTCTGCTTGTGAGGGTCTCTCTCCGCCAGCCAGGCCAGCAAGGCCTCCCGGGCATCATCGCTGAAATAGACCACCCTGCCGACCTGGGTCTTCTCCGCCTGATAAATCAGAATCTTGCGTTCCACGAGGTTCAGGTCGCTTATCGTGGCGTTGAGCAATTCCCCGATTCGCATCCCGGTCCTGAGCAAGAGCAACACCATGGCCCGATTCCGGACCTTCGCCCCCACGGCCAGCAGCTGCTTGACGTCCTCCGGGTCCATGGCCCTGGGCAACAACTCCGGCAGCTTGATCGTTATATTTCTGGCCAGTACTTCGGCCCGGACTACCTCCCGGTCGACGAGAAAACGCACCAAGGCCTTCACCAAGCCCAAGTGCGACTTTACTGACGTGGCCTTCAAACCTCGGTCCTGCTCGTGCTCCAGAAAGGCCTCCAGGTCCCACCTGGTGAGGGCCTCCAGGTGAACTTTCCCGGTATGGCGCAGGAAGGTGAGAAAGAGTTGGATGGCCCCGGAATAGGCCCGCAGAGTATTGGGCCGGCAATTGCGGCGGTACAGGTGCAACATAAATGTTTGGGCCTGCTCTTGGCCAGGTAGGTCAGAAGCCTGCAATTGCTGCAACACCTTGGCCAACAACCGGCGCTTGCGGAGAAACTCCCCGTGTCCAGCAGCTGGAAGGTCCGAGGGGATATCAGGGAAAATACTGGGTGGGGTTAACGGTGCTTCAGGGTGAGTGCCTTCCCCAGAAATAAGCCCTTCTGGAACAGGCTTGCCGTTATGCTCCTTCTCAACTTGGTTTTCCCACATGGTCATCTCTGCCTCCTTTCTCTTTTTACCAGAAAAAACAGGCA
>JAHIKF010000093.1 GCA_018897875.1 Pseudomonadota bacterium
ACTGAGCTACGGGGGCGCAGAGAAATTTGGCGGAACGGTTTCGTCTCTTTTCCCAGTCTGCCGCACACAAGTCTGCCAGAATTTTGCCTTTCTGGGGGGCCTTTGCTTTTGGGTGAGGCTGGCAGGCCTCCGGCGGCGCCGTCTGAAATGGGGAGGGTCAGTTCAGGCGCTTATGGCTATAATATGCCAACTTCCCCTCGGACGCAAGGGCCGACGGCCGGGTTAATCGCCGTGGCCCCCGAGACGAAGCTTATGAAGGGAGACTGCCCAAAGGGATAGGTTTTATCCGGCGGCAAATCATTTTAGCCTCGTCATGCAACCATCACAAAAATAAAGCAACTCCTCTTGCTGACGGAACCGTGGGCAGCCTTTCCCCCTACTTCCCCTCAAGATAATCTCTCTTGAGGACAAGAGGTTCCCCGTACCAGTTTCCTTGAAAGAGCAGGTGGCCTGTGGTATGATACAACGATTTTGAAACGGATTTCCAGGAGTTGGTATTGGCGCGCAGCTTGATCCTCATCTTAGGGTGCCTGATCTTCCTCTTCAGCGTCGGGAGCGCCGCGGCGGTCACGGAGATGGACCTGTTCAAACATGAACGCTTCGAGGGGGGCCCTTGGAGGATCCGCGCCGACACGGTCACCTATGATGCCGCCAACCACCTCTATACCGCCGAAGGTAACGTGGAAATCCGCCAGGGAGACCGCCGCATCATTGCACAGCAGGTGGAGGTCAATGAGGCCACGAAAATAGCCCGGGTCAAGGGCAATGTGGTCCTGGTGCTGGACGAAGATATCTTTACCGGCCAGGAAGGCCAATTCAACCTGGCGACCCGGTGCGGCGAGATGACCGGGGCCCGGCTCTTCCTGAAAAAAAACCATTTTCATGTGGACAGCCCCCTGATACGCAAAACCGGCGACAAGACTTATTACGCCGAGGAGGCCAAGGTCACCACCTGCGATGCGGACCGGCCGGTGTGGAGCTTTTCAACCCGCAAGCTCTCGGTGGTCCTGGAGGGGTATGCCACCGGCCGGGACGGTCTCTTACACCTGGCCGGGGTTCCGGTGCTCTACTTGCCGTTGGCCGTCCTGCCGGTGATGACCTCCCGGCAAAGCGGCTTCTTACTCCCGACCTATGGCCAGCACCGGGCGGGGGGGTCGGTGGTGGAAGCGCCCTTTTATTGGGCCATCAGCAACTATTCCGACCTCACGCTCTACCAGACCGTCTTTTCCAACCGCGGTTACATGCAAGGGGGAGAGTACCGGCGCCGGGGACACGATGAGGCCGCAGCCAATTTCCGTTTTTTCTATATGAACGACAGCTATACCGAGAACACTACCAACCGCCGCTACTGGGCCTCGGGGATGATCAACCAGCCCCTGGGCGACTGGGAGGCCCGGGGCACCCTGGACCGGGTCAGCGACTCCAAATATCTCGCCGACTTCAATTTCGGCTACATGGGACTCAATCGCTATTCCCGGGAACTGCTCATGGAGTTCGGGCGGGACCTGGAGCAAGAAGAGGTCAATACCCGGGTTTCCAACTTCTCCCTGGCCCGCAATTTCTCCGTGGCCAATTTAACGCTCCACACCCGCTATTACGAGAAACTGGTCAACAATGACCCCAACCTGTTCAACCGGCTGCCGGGGGCCTCGCTCAATTCGGTGCCGCTGTCCTTGGGGGGGCTGCCCATATATCTGGGGCTGAACTCGTCGTACAATTACTTCTACCAAAACCACGGCATGACCGGCGACCGGCTGGATTTCCATCCCTATGTCAGTCTCCAAGGGCAACCGCTGCCGGGCATATCGTTCGGTTCCCGGGTGGGATTCCGGGAAACCGTATTCCGGGTGGATCACACCGTCCCCGAGGGCCCGCCGGAGAAAATTATCCCCCGGCAATTGTTCGATTCCAGGGTGGCCCTGGGCGGGGCCTGGGCCAGGGACTTCGGCCGCGGCTCTGAATCCTCCTATTTTTTCCGGCACATCCTGCGCCCCGAAGTGGCCTACACTAATGTCCCCCGGTTTAATCCGCGGCGCTATCCCCAATTTGACCCCCTGGACCAGGGCTGGGTGGCCCGGGTCAACCGCAACCTGCCCGTGCGGGAGGGGGACGACCCCGTCGGCGGCGTCAATGCCCTCACCTACGGCATCGCCAACAACATCCTCTGGCGCAGCCAGAACGAGCAAGGCCAGACCACGGTGCGGGAGGTGCTGTGGTTCCGCCTCAGCCAGAGTTCCTTTTTCAATAAGTCCAGCATGGGCCTGGATGGCAATTCCGTGCCTCACCATCCTTTTTCCGATTTTTGGAGCGAAGTGCAATTTTACCCGCTGCCCCAACTCATCCTGGGCTCGAACCTGGGCGTTTCCCCTTACCAGGAAGGATTTGACCGGGCTGATTTTAAAGTGACTATTCTTGACAAACAAAGGCAAAACTACATCAATGTAAATTATGTCTATGTCAAGGATTTCGCCAAACAAATCAACGTCGAAGCCTATCTTAATCTTATGAAATCAGTTAAAACCTGGGTTACCTACGGCCATACTTTCGAGACCAACAATCAACTGGAAAAACGCTATGGCGTGGTGCTGCAACGCGACTGCTTGGGTGTCGTCCTGTCATACACCGACCGGCCGAATGATCAGCGGATCGGTTTTACGGTCTTCATTCCGGGCTTAGGGGAGAAAATGAAGCGCTCCCCGGTGCGTTTCCCGGATGAAAGCAAACATAAAGATAGTCCAGATCTGTTTTAGGCCGGGGCTCATGAGCCTGTGGCCCTCCCATAACGCCTGAAAAGTGGCGGGCTTTTTATCGTGGTGCGACGTTTTCTTTAATTATCCGAACCTTGAACTTTGAACTTTTCTCAGCAGGAGGGTAACTGATTTATGAAACTGGCAATAATCGGCGCAGGGTATGTGGGCCTGGTGACCGCAGCCTGCTTTGCCGAAATGGGCAACGAAGTTATCTGTGTGGACACGGATGCGGCCAAGGTGGAAGGCCTGGAGCAGGGGCGCATTCCCATCTATGAACCGGGGTTGGAGGATTACGTTAAACGTAATTATCAGGAACACCGCCTGTTTTTCTCCACCGAACTGGGGCCGGCGATTCAAAAGAGCCTGATCTGCTTCATCGCGGTGGGCACACCCCAGGACCAGGACGGCTCCGCCGACCTGTCCATGGTGCTGCAAGTGGCCCGGGACATCGGCCGCCACATGAACGGCTACAAGGTGATCGTGGAAAAATCCACCGTGCCGGTGGGTACCGCCCGGCAGGTGCGCCAGGTTATCGAAGAAGAACTGCGAGCCCGGGGCGAAGTCTTCGAATTCGACGTGGTTTCCAACCCGGAGTTCCTCAAGGAAGGCACCGCCATCGATGATTTCATGAAACCGGACCGCATCGTGGCGGGATGCGACGAGGTGCGGGTGGCGGAACTGATGAAGGAGTTGTATGCGCCGTTTGTGCGCACCAACCATCCCATCATTATCATGGACGTGATCTCCGCTGAACTGACCAAGTATGCCGCCAACGCCTTTTTAGCCACCAAAATCTCCTTTATCAATGAGATCGCCAACATCTGCAGCCGGACCGGCGCCAACATTGCCATGGTGCGCCGGGGGATCGGGTCTGATCCCCGCGTCGGCCCCCTCTTTCTGTTTCCGGGACTGGGATACGGCGGCTCTTGTTTCCCCAAGGATATGCAGGCCTTGATCCACACGGCCAATGACTTACAATACAAGCCCCGCCTGCTGGAGGCGGCGGAGGCCGTCAACCAGGACCAGCGCCGGCTCTTTGTGGAGGTCATACGGGCCTACTTTAAAGACAACCTCAAGGGGCGGGTCTTTGCCGTCTGGGGCCTGTCCTTCAAGCCCCAAACCGACGACATCCGCGAGGCCCCGGCCCTGACCGTCATCTCCCGCTTGCTGGAAATGGGGGCCACGGTGCAGGCTTATGACCCGGAGGCCATGCCTGCAACCCGGCAGCACCTGGGGAATAATTCGGCCGTGGCCTATGCCGCTTCGAGCTATGAGGCCCTAACAGGCGCCGACGCCTTGATTATTTGCACCGAGTGGACCAAATTCCGGGAGCCCGATTTCGAACGCATGCATAAGCTGATGAAGGCCCCGGTGATTTTTGACGGCCGCAACCTTTACAATCCGGCCAAGTTGGCCAATTTTGGATTCACCTACTACCATATCGGCCAAAAGGTTTAGGGTTAATCATCCGGGGGCGCGGGCCTGGCGCCCGCCGCCAACCGGTCAAGTGGTGCGTAGAATACACTCTGCTAAAGACTTTTCGGAACAGTCGCGCATGAGCCTTCGCCCCACCCATAAACCATGAAAAGCCGTTGTAGGGGCGGTTCGCGAACCGCCCCTACGGACACTTTTCAAGGCAGAGCCTCAAATCGGTCCCGTCTTTTCCCCTCTCCCCCAATGGGGGAGAGGGTCAGGTGGAGGGGGAAGTAACCTTCACGGGGTAATAACTACGTTACCGTATTTATGAACCACTGTGCTAAAGGAACCTGAAGCCATGTCTCCCGAATCACCGGATAGGGCCGAAATCCTCGGCGATCGCCTCCGTAACCTGGACCTGGAGGGGTTCTCCCACCTCAGGGTCCTGGTGGCCGGGGACTTTATGCTGGACGAGTATCTCTGGGGGAAGGTGGAACGCGTCTCCCCGGAGGCCCCGGTGGCGGTGGTGGAGGTGGAGCGGGAGACCCGCACCCTGGGGGGCGCCGGCAACGTCGTCAACAACCTGGTGGCCCTGGGGGCCCAGGTAGAGGTCCTGGGCCTGGTGGGCGATGATAATCCCGGGCACCTCATGACCCAAGAGATGGTCCGGCTGGGAGTGGCGGTGGACGGCCTTTTCACCGACCAGGGGCGCCGCACCTCCCGGAAGACCAGGGTCATGGGCGCCTCCCAGCAGGTGGTGCGCATCGACCGGGAAACCCGGACCCCGGCCCCCCCCGCGTTCGAGGCCGCGGCGCGGGAGTTTTTGCACGCCCGTCTGCCCGGGCTCCACGCCCTGGTGCTGTCCGATTACGCCAAAGGCGTCCTCACCCCGGCAGTGCTTCAAGAACTGATCGCCCAGGGGCGCTCCCGGGGGTATCCCGTGGTGGTGGACCCCAAAGGCGCCGACTATTCCCTCTACGCCGGAGCCACGGTGATCACCCCCAACCGCAAGGAGGCTGAACTGGCGGTGGGCTACTCCCTGGCCCGCCGGGAGGATCTGGTGCGGGCCGGCGCCACGCTCCGGGAGAGCCTGGCCCTGGATTACCTCCTCATCACCCTGGGGGCGGAAGGCATGCTCCTGTTCGCCGGCGGGGCGCCGGCCCTCTCCCTCCCCACCCGGGCCCGGGAGGTGTTTGACGTCTCCGGGGCCGGCGACACGGTGGCGGCCCTCATGGCCCTGGGCCTGGCCCAATGGGGTGATCCGGTCCTGGCGGCCGCCCTGGCCAACGCCGGCGCCGGGGTGGTGGTGGGTAAAATCGGCACCGCCCCCATCTATCGGGCCGAACTGGCCCGGGAGTTGGGCCTGGGGGGGACCCGGCTGGAAGAAAAAATCCGCCCCCAGGCCGAATTAAGGCTGCTGGTGCCTCAGCTCCAGGCCCAGGGGAAGCGGGTGGTGTTCACCAACGGCTGTTTCGACCTGCTCCACGCCGGCCACATCCGGTTCCTGGAAGAAGCCCGGCGCCTGGGGGACGTACTGTTGGTGGCGGTGGACTCGGATGAGTCGGTCCGGCAGGTGAAAGGCGAGGGCCGGCCCATCATCGGGGCCGACCAACGGCTGCGCATCCTCGCGGCCCTAACCGCGGTGGACTATGTCACCGTCTTCACCAGCCACCAGCTGCCGGAGCTTCTATCCAGCCTCAAGCCCGACCTCCTCACCAAGGGGAGCAATTATCCCCAAGAGCAGGTGGCAGGCGCCGAAATCGTCCAAAGCTACGGCGGCCAGGTGGTGCTGGTCCCCGTCACCGAACCCGTCTCAGCCTCAGACCTCATTCAGCGGATTCGGCAGAGATAAGATTATCAAGACAGGTGAGGGCGCATCATTAAAAGGGTTCGAGTCAAGGATAGAAAAGCTTGATTGACTTTAATTTTCCCCTGCCAACACCAATAATACACAGGTATTATAATAAAATAAGATTTACTTTAGAGGTATTAATATGACAAAGCCAAAGACAATTTATGACATTTTTAAAACAAAGGGGCAACCTACTCTAACTTATGTTAAGCGGGAAAAAGGTCATTTTGAAGAAATTTTGGAAGCAGCATTAGAAAGCAAAGGTACTCTTTGCTTATTAACTGGTCCGTCTAAAACTGGGAAAACCAGTTTGTTCACTCGGGTCGCTGAGGAACTGGGATTAGAGATATTAAAGGTACGCTGCGATAAATCGGTTACTCCAACTGAATTTTGGAAGAGAGCCCTTGAGGAGATCAATTTTGACCGTCTTGAGAGTATTGAAAAGGGAAAAGGAAAAGAATTGGTAGTTGGTGTGGCCTTAGAAGGTAAAATAGGATGGTCATGGTTGTTGGCTAGTCTGACAGGTAAAGCAAATCTCTCAAGAAACACTACTGAAACAGAAATTGAATCTAGAAATAGGATTCTAGCCGATCCCGCCCCTTCACATTTAATACCCGTCTTAAGGCAACTGCCAATTCTTTTGGTGGTTGAAGATTTTCATTATTTGTCACCGGATACACAGGAGACAATCTTTCAACAATGGAAGGTCTTTGTTGATAATGAAGTTTCAGTTGTAGTTGTTGGCACTACACATCATGCTGCTGATTTAGCCTATGCTAACAAGGATTTAGTTGGCCGTATTTCCCATGTAGACCTTCCAAAATGGCAAATTGCAGATCTTGAAAAAATCCTTAATATGGGATTCGGTTACTTGAAGATAACCATCCAGAATAATCTGAAGAGATTAATAGCGGAAGAATCTGCTGGTCTTCCTATCATAACTCAGGCGATCTGTCGCCAGATGTTAATTAGGAAGAGTATTAAGGAAGTTAGCAATATTGATACTGCAACGCAATTTAATGATCATGATGTACGAGCTGCATTGCATGACGTTGCACTATTGGAATATAATCAGTTTTCTAGCTTATATGATAACTTAATACGGGGGCCAAGGAAACGAGCGAGACTTTACGATACTTATGAATTAATATTGTCAACATTCACTCTTGATCCACTCTCTTTTTCTTTGTCTCGCGATGAACTCGATGGCCGGCTAAAAAAACTACCGCTCCCGGAAGAGAAGCGACCACCTGCTGCGTCATTAAATGCCACTCTCGCTGCCTTGGGTAGGTTCCAAGACAGGATCGGGTTTTCACTATTAGAATGGATTCCGAAGCACCGACGCCTTTTCATTGTCGAGCCATCATTTCTTTTCTACTTGAGATGGCGCGAATCGCGGGCACCTAAATCCAAAACAGATGAACTTAGAGACCTACTCAATAAACTGCTTGGCATAAAAGATTCTTCTATCTAATTTTCCAAGTCATAATTTGAGCTATTACAGGTTAGTAGGGTGCGCTCTGTGCACCCTATAAAAAAACAGGCGGGACGCCTGTGCCACCCCGTAGGGGCGACCCGGCGGGTCGCCCTGGTCACGATAATCCGCTCAAAAATTCCTTCAGCGCCATCACCCTCGCATACCGCATCCCCAAGGCCGCCATGAAGGCCCCGTGGACCTGGCCCGCGGGGATGGTCCGGCCTTCAAAGGCCAGGTCCCGGGTGGCGCAGGCGTCGTGGATGACGGTGCAGGTAAAGCCAAAGTCGAATCCGGCCCGGGTGGTGGCGTCGATGCACATGTGGCTCATGGCCCCGGCGATGATCACTTCTTCCACCCCGGCGCCTTGCAACACCTCCAACAAACCGGTGTCCCGGAAGGCGTTGGGATAATGCTTCCGGACGAGGGCCTCGCCGGGGAGCGGCCGGACGCTCTCGTGGATTTCCGCGCCGGCGGTATCGGGCCGGAAGAAGGTGGCGCCCGGCCCCAGGGCCAGGTGTTGTACGTGGAAAATGGGCCGCCGGTCCTGCCGGCAGGCGGCCAGCAATTCCCGGGCGCAGGCCGCGGCCTGGTTTATGCCCGCCAACTCCATGGCGCCGCCGGGAAAATAATCATTCTGGATATCGATGAGGATGAGAGCGGATTTCATGGTGCGGTTCCTTATAAGAATTTGAGGTCCAAAGGAGAGTATTTATAGCAATTGCCAAAAAGTTTTCCCGTTATGGGAAGCCTTATAATCCCCCCTGCCCCCCTTTAAAAAAGGGGGGGAACTACGAGGAATTGCTGTTAAAGTCCCCCTTTGGCCAAGGGGGATTTAGGGGGATTTGGGTTGTCACAGTAAGGCCTGCGGCTGCCAATTGCAGAAGGCTATAACCCCGGCAACAAACTCAGTCGGCCGGACTCGCCGGGACTTCCCCTTTGTCAGCGACCTTCAGGCGGCCGTGGTGCTCCACCCGGTCGATGATAAAGTCCTGCCATTCCTGCCACTGGGCGATGGGGTTCATCTGGGTGTTATCCAGGGGGACCTCGGCCCGGGCGCTGGCGGCATGACCCCCGGCGGAGCCCAGCTTGCCGAAGGCCTGCACGGCCAGGCGGCCGGCATTCTTGCGCAGGGCGTCGTTTCTGAAGATGACGATGAGCTTATCCTGGTAAATCCCCCCCACAATGGTCCAGGAAACCTCCCCGGCCCGGAGGAAAAAGTCCGCCAGGATCACCAGGATATCCGGGGTGTTCACCGGGCCCAGAAAGGCGTAGAGGCGGCTGTGGCGGATGCGGAACCGGTTCAGGGCCTGCTGGAAGTACCCCAGCATGGGAATATTGAATTCGGCGAACTCCAGGCGGCGCACCAGGGGTCTCCGGGTGAACCCGAACAGGTAGTGAAAGGCCCGCACATCGGCTTCGACCGCGGGCCGCTCAAAATTGGCGGTGTCGGTCTTGATGCCGTAATATAACGCCGAAGCCAGTTTCAGGGAGGGTTTGATCCGGGCCTCCCGCAGGTATTGGGTCATGATGGTGGAAGTGGCGCCATATTCCGGGCGGATATCCACCAGCCGGGCCTTGGTTTCGGGAACCCGGGGGTGATGGTCGATGATGACGTCGTAGTGATACGGCCCCAATAATTCATGGTGCGACGGCTGGTTGTCCACCAGGGCTTTGCGGTTGTAGTCCTCGGGATTGATCTCCTGGAGGGGAGTGAGGGCAATGCTCAGGAGCTGTACCATCCGTTGATTCTGGGGGCGGGTGATGGGCCGGATGGGGGCAATGGCGCAGCAGGTCAGGCGGTGCCACAGGAGGCGTTTCAGGGCCAGGGCGCTGGCAATGGCGTCCGGGTCGGGATCAATCAGGATCAGCAATCGGTCTTCATGGTTGAAAAGCTGATAGAGTCGTTGCACCACGTTGCGCATCTGGATGAGTTCCCTGAACCATTTTACCTAAGAAGTTGTTCGGGAGCAAATCAGGAAGCCGGTTTTTTTTCAGATAAGGTCGGAGATATCAGAAACTTCGAGGTCGCATCCGGCGCCTGGCGTTCCTATCTGGCCAATTCAGGCCCCTGTGGCGCTTTTTCTTTGCTATGCACCGGCCTTAAATTATAAATTAACAGGGTGCGTTGCGGTGACGATAGGTAAACCGGGTTTTCGGGAGCGTCACCCGGTCGTGGCGTGAGGTATCACGCCCGGGGGCGGCGTCAGATGCACCCCTCATTAGTAGGGCGGGCGTCCCGCCCGCCTGTGGTGCGTAAGACGCACCCTACGCAAAAACTTTTCAAGGTGGAACAGCCGGGGCCGCTGTTCCACAGAAAACGGAAAACAGAAAACTTTTCAAAACAGTTCCTCATGGGCCTCAGGCCCACCCGTAAAAGATGAAAAGATTTGGTGGGGCGGGCGTCCCCGCCCGCCGTATTAGGCCGCACAGGTTGGAAACCTGTGCCACCAATTTTAAAAACTTTTCAAAACAGGCAACTTAATCTAAGCAATTCATGGTCAGGGAAGGGTCTGGAGGGTTCCAGGCTCCTCAACTGCCCGGATTGGAGGCATAATGGATCGAACCCAGGAGGTGGTGGACCGCATTCTGGCCGGTGAGGTGCGCACCGCGGCGCGCCTCATGCGGGAGTTGGACGATGGCAGGCCCGAGGCCCGAGAGATTCTCAAAGAGATTTACCGGCATAGCGGCCGGGCCCATATCATCGGCATCACCGGCTCGCCCGGGGTGGGCAAGAGCACCCTCACCGACCGTCTCATCCACTTTCTGCGC
This sequence comes from Pseudomonadota bacterium, assembly GCA_018897875.1. GTDB lineage: Bacteria > Desulfobacterota > Desulfobaccia > Desulfobaccales > 0-14-0-80-60-11 > 0-14-0-80-60-11. The sequence continues at coordinate 10,265 of JAHIKF010000093.1, forward strand.
CAGGAGGGGCAAACGGTGGGCGTGGTGGCGGTTGACCCCACCAGCCCCTTTTCCGGCGGCGCCATCCTGGGCGACCGCATCCGGATGCAGCGCCACGCCCTGGATGAGGGCGTCTTCATCCGCTCCCTGGCCACCCGGGGGCATTTCGGCGGCCTCACCGCCTCGGCCCGGGCGGTGATCACCGTCTTGGACGCCATGGGCAAGGACTATGTCCTGGTAGAGACCGTGGGGGTGGGACAGGACGAAGTGGAGATCGCCGCCACCGCCTACACCACCCTGGTGGTGACGGTCCCCGGCATGGGAGACGACATCCAGGCCCTTAAAGCCGGCATCCTGGAGGTGGCTGATATCCTGGTGATCAACAAGGCCGACCGGGAGGGGGCCTCCCGCACTTACCAGGAATTGATCCAGATGCTGGAGTTGCAAGCCCACCGGAAGGCCAGTGCCTGGAAGGCGCCGGTGCTCATGACCCAGGCCAAGGATAATGAGGGCATTGAGGCGTTGATGGCCGCAGTCGGCGACCACCGGGAGTTCCTGGCCAAAGAAGGCGGCCAGGGCCTGCAACTGGCCCGTGGCTCCCGGGTTCGCCAGGAGTTTCTGGAGATCCTCAAGGAGGGGGTTTCCCGGCACCTGGTGAAGCAACTGGAGAGCGATGGCCGCCTGGACCGGGTCCTCAAAGATATCCTGGAAAAGCAGACCGACCCGTACTCGGCCAGCGAAGTCCTGGTCCTTGAGACCCTGGGGCCCCTGAAAGACCCCACCTGACCGCCTTGCCGGGCCTGAGCGTCACCGGCTGGCCCAGGGTGGACAAGCCCTTAGAGCAAACAGCGATCATACCGGGTAATTTGTCTTGCTGTAGGGGCGCACCCGTGTGTGCGCCCTCATGTCGAATAGCAATCAAACCGGTGGCACCGGCGTCTCGCCTGTGCCGGCGCGGGCTAAAGCATCATGGCCGTTTTGGGCCACCCCCAATCACGAAATTCCTTGTAGGGGCGGACCCATGTGTCCGCCCTGAATTAAGGGCGCACACGCGGGTGCGCCCCTACAGTTCCGCATTCATTGATTGCGACTCGGTATAAGATCCCGGGACATAACACTAGCGCCTGGCGCTAGCCGGGATCAGGGGGAGGATGTTTCTCCCCCATGGGGATTGGCGGGGAGTTGAAGAGGCGGGCCGGAGGCCTGGTGGTCTCCGGCCCTTCCTAACTTTTTCCGGTTCAGACCGGTGTGCCCGCCTCGGCCAGGGTCTGGAAATAGATGCGGCGGATTCGCCCCATCCGCTTGTTAAAGCACAGACCTAGTTCCATGCAGGCGTTATAGAAGGATTCCCGGCTGAATTCCATGGCGAGCAGCCGGGCCATGGTCTCCTGGGTGAAATCCTGGTGCAGGTCCTTGATCTTCTGGGCGGCTTCCCCCAGGCCCTGCCACACCGGGAGCAGGATGAGGTCCGATTGTTCCTGCAACCGGGCAATTTCGGCCTGGACCACCTGCATCGAGTGCCGGGAGCCGCTCCCGGCCTTTTCCTGGCTGGTCTCCTGCACTACCTCCACTCCCAGGCGTTCCAAAAACTTGATGAGAAAATCCCGGGGACCCTTCTCCCAGGAAGAGAGGCGCCAGACGTCTCCGGGAATCCCCACTCGGGGCAGGCGGCCTTTCTGCGGCAGCCACTGGCGCAACTGCTGCCCCCGGGAATAGAGCTGTTCTTGGAGCTGCTGGAAATAGTTGCTTCTTTTCAGGGTGGACTTCCACAGCAGGAAGCGACCGTAGGCCTTCATTTTGGCGAAAAACAGGTCCCGGGCGATGAGGCGCTTGATCACCGAGGTCCAGCTATAAAACTTCCTCATGGCCCGGGTAGTTTCCATCTGGAGTTCAAAGGGAGTGAACTGCCGGGGTTGGAACACGGTGTGGTGGCCGTCGTACTGGCTCCAGTCCCGGCAGATAATCCGGTTCTGGGCCTCCATCTCCTTGAAGAAAGGCGTCCCGGGCAACGGGGTGAGCATCAGGTATTGCACCGAATCCAGGTCCAACTGGCGCGAAACCGTGACGGTGTCCCGGATTACCTGGAAGTGGTCCTCTTCCGAGCCGAAGACGAACATGCCGTGGACCTTGATGCCGAAGTGGTGGAAATTGTTGACGCAGTCCTTGACGCCTTGCACGGTCTGGGACTTGTTGTAAGCCTTTAAGGTGGCGGGGTTGATGGATTCCAGCCCCACGAAGACCACGAAGCAGCCGCTCCTGGCCATGAGTTCCAGAAGTTCCGGGTCCTTGGCGGATTCCACCCGCACCTGGGCGCTCCATTCGAACTTCAGCCCTTCGGCGATGATGCGCTCGCACAATTCCTTGGTGCGCTGGCGGTCGGCAGTAAAATTGTCGTCGCAGAAAAAGATATGGCGGGCCTGGGAGCCGTTCTGGCGAATCTCCTCGATCACCCGGTCGATGGAAGTGACGCGGTGCTTGCGCCCGAACATTATGATAACTGAACAGAAGCTGCAGTTGAAGGGGCAGCCCCGGGAGGTGGCGATGGAGACCACACCCCGCCGGTTTCGGGCCTTCCAGCCATGAATCAGCGTGTATTTGGGGATGGGAAGGGAATCCAGGTCCCCCAGGAAAGGACGCCAGGGGTTTTGGTGGATGGTGGCCCCGTCCCGATAGCACAGATTGGGGATCGCCGCCAGACTGCCGCCGTGGTTCAGGACGTTGACCAGCTCCGGCAGGGCCTCGTCACCCTCCCCGCAGACCACATAATCGGCGTGCTCCAACCCTTCCAGGGGCAGAAAACTGGGGTGGGCGCCGCCCATGACCACCGGCAGGCCCTGCTGCCGATAGTAATCCGCCAGCTCGTAGGCCCGGGGAGCGGTGGAGGAGATGCTGGAGATACATACCAGGTCAGGGTGAAAGTCCAGTGAGGGGTATTTGGGAGTGGATATCTCCTCAATCACCACCTTGACCTCCAGACCCTGCTGCTCCAGGATGGTCCCCAACAACAGCGACCCCAGCCGGGGAATGGCCACCAGGCTAAAAATATGCTCCTGGGGAGACCGGGGTTCGATGAATAATACCTTCTGAATGGGCCGGTCCATGTGGCACTCCTCCTGGAACTTCACTCCTGACCCCAGGGGCAAAATTCTAATAAACAAGGCACTCCCCGGCATTTTCTCCCGACCCGGTGAGCGTCTGGATTATAAGGGAATTAAAGACTATCCTAATTTTACTTTACGCTTATTGCCTTAGCTCCGAAAAGGTAACGGTTTGAGCATTAAGACACGCAGTGATCATCCGGTTAAACATTTGGGGTTCCCAGAAGCGTCGATTAAAGCGGTAACAAAATTCCGCCAGATAACGGGGCAGGTGCT
>JAHIKF010000094.1 GCA_018897875.1 Pseudomonadota bacterium
GCGGGGGCGGTTTCCGGGGTGTAGCCGGGGATAAACAGCATATCCGGGTTGGTGCCTTTAATCTTGGTGAGCTGGGCTTTGAAATCCCGGGAGCCCCGCATGAAGGATTCGGTGGCCACCACCTTGATGCCGTGTTTTTCAAAGAACTTGGTAAAGAGATCGGCGCAGCCCTTGCCGTATGGCTCATTGGAGAAAAAAATGGCCACGGTCTTGGGCTTCCAGGTTTTGGCCACGTAATCGGTGAGGACCTGGGCCTGGGTGTCGATGCGGGAGCAGCCCCGGTAAATGAAAGCGCCATAGCCGCTAAGCTTGGGGGTGGTGGCGGTGGGGCTGATCATTACTACCTTGGCATCATTGGCGATCTTGCCCGACGCCATGGTGTCCCCGGAAGTCATGGGGCCGACCATGGCCACCACCTTGTTGACGTTGATAAGTTTCTGCACCGCGTTAACCGCGGAGGCGGGAGAGTCTTTCTCATCTTCCCCGATGAGTTCCACCTTACGGCCGTTGATGCCGCCGGCTTTATTCACCTCCGCCACCGCCATCTCTACGCCCCGGGCGCAGGGGATGCCGTGTTCGGCGCCGATGGACAACCGCATAACCGAACCGATCTTGATGGGATCGGCCCCGTAGGCCAGACCGGCGGTTAGCAGCGACAGAGCCATACCCAATACCAAAATCTTGCGAACCATCGTCATGTTATTTCCTCCTTAAATTAATTCTCAGAGTATATTTTGATGCATATGAAAATCAGAAATAATTTAGCGAATTAAGCATCCTTTTAGCTTAAACCAATTGCTTACGGCGATATCAGTACATCGACAAAACAGAATAACTAATTGTATCATATTCTCAATATCCCTTGGTGTATTAACTATCGTAAAGTCCCCATGTGCAATTTTATTTCGTTGGTCAACAACATGATTAATCATATTAACACATACGAAATAATTCCCCCTTAATAAATTAGATAGATCATGTGATAATTCTAAGTAGCCAAATCTACGAAAAAATTTCTTAATTTCATCAAAAGTTGGATTTCCAAATCCATGAATAAATAGCTCTGATGGTAGTGTTGAATTAAATATTGGAGCATTTGACCATATATCGCTGTCGCGATCTATTAGTAATTTAACCTTTGTTGAAATAACATTTGGGTTCGAAGCATTTTTAATTTCAGTAATTATATCTTTTGAACAATGATAGAGGAACGAGTTAGCTAATTTACTTTTTATCATTTTCTTCGAAAAGATGCGTTCTAAACCAATTTCCGCTAAATTTTCAATATACCCTTCTATATGGCCGGAAAGAAGAACAACTGCCGCTCTGCATAAGGCATTACCTAAATAAGCACTACGTGTGATCGTTGGTAAGCGACTATGCTTAGTAGCTAAGCGACGAACGGCTGATATTTCAGATATTCTTTTTATAAAATTAGAGTAAGCTTGAGTATATTTTGACATTATAACAAGCCATTACACATTTCATCGTGCCAAATCATAAAACGACCCAAGGTTCTGGATTTATGATCAACCGATTTACTGATCATGTCAATAAAATATTGATTATTCATTAGTTGTAAATAGCGGTTATAAAATTCTATTGAAATATCCATCACTTTTTGTTTCGAAACATTTGCCAAAGAGCACATTGTTAAATCCATAAGTGCCCTATTAATAACTTTTGATTTTGTAACAGGTAATCTTCTAAAACAATCATGGGGAGAGAAAATTATCAGACACTTATCGATAGTACTTTTCCATAAATCTGATAATTCTTCGATACGTTCGTTAGAAAACCTTCTCCCCGCCTTGGCCATATCATTAAGCCAGTGTTTCTGTGGAGTATAATAAGATTCTATTCCTTTAATTTGAAATGCATAAAATCTTAGGATAAGCTCTTCATCGCGCATCCTTTTATCTGGTTTTTTAGTTCTCAAAATATTGTGCCATGGCTCATATTCTGATAACTTTCCAAGCAAATCAATAAGAGTACCGCGATATATGCAGTTACGAAGTTCCTGTGCATTCAGAGGAACAGTGTTTGTATTGAGACGTTCAAAAACGTCAAATTTTATTTTAGGATTTGAATCATTAGTAATAACTACACATCGAAGAGTATGTGTTGCAATTTTTCGCTGAACTTTTCTGTCAAGTTCATAAAAGAACTTTTTATTTATTTCTTTTAAGATCTCTAATCCACTTAGACGAAATTGATTCTTTAAAAATCTATAGATAGAATATATTCTTTGCTGTCCATCTATAACATCTAGTTCAAATTCCTCGTTTTGAGATAAATAGCACGGTGGTATTGGAACATTAAGAAGAATAGATTCAATTAAGCGAGATGCTAACAAATCAGGCCAAACATATCTCCTCTGAAAGCTTGGTCTTTCATTTATGGGCCTTAGATAAAGAGTCTTATTATTTATTTGCTCAATTAGCGATTCTATGACCAGATCATAAGGTTGTGTGAGAAGCTTACGGTCATATATGGGCTCTGCATCAGGATCTTGTTCAATAATATCCTCTTCACGTTCGTATATCGGTTTATCGTCGTTCATAGCATCTCTCCAATAATCATATGTTTAGAAGATTAACTTATAATCACATGTGAGCCAATAATTCAAGAAATATGTGTATTAATTTCCTTTAAAGTAATCCGGGCGTTGATGCCCAGATTTTCCTGGAGATAACGCCGGGCCCGGCGGCACAGGCATTCCAACGCCTTGATTTCATCCGAGAAAAACACCTCCTCCACCGTCAGTTCGATGTCGAGGATTTCCAGGCCCTCCTCCGAGACCACCCGGTAATTGAATTTTGGCGGGTGGCCGCCTAAGGCCTCCCGGATCAGGGCGCCCACCTGGTCGGGGTGGACCTTGATGCCCCCCACGGAGAAGATGGGATCCGTGCGCCCGGTGATTTCCCCCAGGCGCGTCAGGGTGCGGCCGCAGGCACAAGGTTCTTGTAGGAGCGAAGTCCGGTCGCCGCTCCGGAAACGGACCAGGGGGAAGGCCACGGTGCTCAAGGTGGTGATTACCAGTTCGCCGGGGGCGCCGGGGGGCGCCGGGTTCCCGGTTTCAGGGTCGATGATCTCCGGATAGAAATGGTCTTCCGAAAAATGGAGCCCCCCGTCGGCGCCGCAGCTGAAGGCCAAACCCGGCCCCATGACCTCGGTGATGCCATAGGCCGTGGCGCACTTAACCTGGAACCCCGCCTCGATCTCCCGGCGCATCACCGGAGGCAGGGGCGAGGCCACCAGCAGGGCGCATTTGAGGCTCAGTTCCGCCGGAGACAGGTTCATGCGGGCCATCACCGTCAGGAGATGCCGGGCGACGGAAGGCGTGGTGACCAGGACCGAGGTTTTGTAATCCCGCATCACCATGAGTTCTTTGGCGAAGTTCAGGGTGGCCGGCGGGATCACCGAGGCCCCCAGGTTTTCGGCCCCGGCCTGGAGATCCCGGCGCCAGTTGGCCAACCCCGGCGGCAGGATTATCTGTAAGATGTCTTCCCGGGTGACTCCCGCGGCCACGTACAAGCGGGCCAGGAGTTCCAGCCAGAGTTTTAAGTCCGGAGCGGCATAGCCCACCACCAGGGGCTTTTCCGTGGTGCCGGGGGAGGACAGGATGCGGACGATGTCCCGGAGCGGCACCGCGAACAGGCCGTACGGGTAGTTTTCCGACAGGTCGTCCCGGGTGGTGCAGGGCAGCCGGGCCAGATCAGTGAGGCTCCGGATGTCATCCAGGTTCAGCCCCAGCTGGTCGAACTGGCGGCGGTAGAACTTCACCTGACGGTAAGCCCGGGTGAGGGTGCTCTGGAGGCGCTCCAGTTGCAGCAGTTCCAGTTCCCCCCGGTCCATGGCCTCAATTTCCGGTTGGCGCATGTGCTCTACCTCCCTGATGAGTGAGCAGTGAGCAGTGAGCAGTAAGCAGTAAGCAGTAAGCAGTGAGCTGTGAGCAGTGAGCAGGAAAAAAACCCGCCTTCTCAAACTGCTCACTGCTTACTGTTCCGTAAAGTTTTTCGTAGGGTGCGTCCTAGGCACCATCAATCCAGTTGAGTGGCGGGCGAGGATGCCCGCCCTACCTGACTTTTCATGCTTTATGGGTGGGCCGAAGGCCCATGAGCAACTGCTCACTGCTCACTGCTCACTGCTTACTGCTTACTGCTCACTTTAAAGAACTCACCTGCCCTCGGTGAACTCCTTGTAGTCCCGGCCCAGGTAGGCCCGGGTCACCTGGCGGTCCTGGAGCAGGTCGGTGGCCTTCCCGCTCAAGATGATGCGGCCGGTTTCCAGGACGTAGGCCCGGTCGGCCACCTTGAGCGCCGCCCGGGCGTTCTGCTCCACCAGGAGAATGGTCACCCCTTCGGCGCGCAGCTGGCTCAGTCGGGCCAGGATGTCCTCCACCACGATGGGGGCCAGGCCCAGGGACGGCTCATCTAAAAGCAACAAACGGGGGCGGGCCATGAGGGCCCGGCCGATGGCCAGCATCTGCTGCTCCCCGCCGCTCATGGTACCGGCCTGCTGGGACAGGCGGTCTTTGAGCCGGGGAAAGAGCTGAAAGACCCGCTCCAGGTCAGCATTGATGGCGGCCTTGGACTCTTGGCGGTAGCGGCGGTAGGCCCCCAGCTCCAGATTCTCGGCCACGGTCATGGGCGCGAAAAGCTGGCGGCCTTCGGGCACCTGGGAGAGCCCCAACCCCACGATCACCTCCGGGGCCAGGCCCATAATGGACCGCCCGGCGAAGGCCAGGTCGCCGTCTTTCCGCACCAGGCCGCAGACGGCGTTGAGCAGGGTGGTCTTCCCCGCGCCGTTGGCCCCGATGAGGGTGACGATCTCGCCCTCCCGGACGTGCATGGTCACGCCACTGAGAGCCCGGACGGAGCCGTAATAGGCGGATAGGTTGCGAATCTTTAACATCGGGTTTTGGGTTTAGGTCCTGGGTTTTGGGTTAAAACGAGTACCGGTCAATTTGCCAAATTGTGGTCATTTATTAGAAATAATGACCGATTTATCAGTCATATAGGGTGGGTACGGTCCACCATAAATCTAAAAGCCGGCGGGCAGTGCCCGCCCTACATCATTTGTCACCGGTGGAACAGGCTTTCCAGCCTGTTTTGCACAGGCAAGATGCCTGTGCCACCAGGGCTTTTTCTCACCTAAAACCTAAAACCCAGAACCTAAAACCTGCCCCTTCAGCCCTGCCAGTCGGTGCCCAGGTACGCGGCAATCACCTCCGGGTTCTTCTGAATGGCCCTCGGCGGGCCGTCGGCGATGAGCTTGCCGTAGTTCAGCACCGCAATCTCGTCGGCTACTTCCATGGTGAGGCCCATGTCGTGCTCCACCAGGAGGGTTGTAATGCCCTGCCGGCGCAATTCCAGGATCAGGTCCTGGAGCCGTTCGGTCTCCACCGCGTCCAGCCCCGAGGCCGGTTCGTCCAGGAGGAGGAGCGTCGGGGCCGAGGCCAGGGCCCGGGCGATTTCCAGCATCCGTTTGAGTCCCAGGGGGAGCACCGCCGCGGGCTGTCCGGCCCGGTCCGCCAGCCCGACGAACTCCAGGGCCTCCATGGCTTTTTGCCGGATCCCCTTTTCTTCCGTGCGGGTCCAGGGCAACTGCAAGGCCCCGGCTATCAGACCGGCGCGGCTCAGGCGGTGGCGTCCCACCATGACGTTTTCCAGGACCGTCATGTGGTCAAAGAGTTGCACCAGTTGAAAGGTGCGGGCGATCCCCTGCCGGGCGATACGGTGGGCCGGGCGTCCCTGGATGGCCACGCCGCCAAAGAGGATGCGGCCCGCCTGGGGGGCGAGAAAACCGGACACCAGGTTGAACAGGGTGGTCTTGCCGGCGCCGTTGGGGCCGATGATCGCCTTGACGGTACCTTGCGTTACCCCAAAGCTCACCTGCTCCACGGCCTGGAGGCCGCCGAAGGCCAGGCTTACACCGTCAAGTGCCAGCAATACGTTGTTTTGTTGCAGCATCATAAGTTAGCAATTAGCAATTAGCAGTTAGCAGTTAGGAAAAGATAAGATTCATAGGCTATTGGTTTTTGACCGCGGAAATTAGCCCATTGAGGACTTTCCCCACTTCTTCCACTTTCGTTAATAATCTGTTGGTCTCGGCTTCATCGAGGTAAGAGAGATTTTGAGCGATTAAAATCTCGGTTTCCACCTCGGCCAGGGACCCTCTGGCATTTCCCAGGAATTGCCGGAATTCTCCCGTAGATAATCTCCCCTTACCTTCGGCAATGTTGCTCGGGATTGATACAGCGGCCCGTCGAAGTTGGCTCATTAAGCCGAAAAGTTCTTCTTTGGGGAAATTATGGGTCACCCGATAGATTTCGGTTACCAACTCCATGGCTTTATTCCATGCGACCAAATCTCTATACGACATTACCATGCCATTAATCCTTCTTTTTTCTAACCCCTAACTGCTAACTGCTAAACGCTAATCCTCCCTCCTTGCCGCTTGTAGCGCCGGTTTTCGTAGAGGTCCATGATGCCCCGGACCAGGCCCCGGGGCAGGAAGATCATCACCACCATGAGGATGGCCCCGAAGATGACCATTTCGAAATCGTGAAACACCGTGAGTAATTCCGGGAGCACGGTGAGGGCCCCGGCCCCCAGGAGCGAGCCCCAGATGCTGGCCATGCCGCCCAGGACCACCATGGTCACCAGCTTGATGGAAAACATGAAGCCGAAGGACGACGGGGCGATGAAATTGAGGCTGTGGGCGAAGAGGGACCCGGCCAGGGAGGCGTAGAGGGCGCTCCAGACGAAGATCTTGAGCTTCAGGCGGAAGGTGTCCACGCCGAGAGATTCGGCTGCGGCCTCGCCGTCGTGCAAGGCCCGGATGGCCCGGCCGGTGCGGGAGTTCACCAGGTTGGCGCTGATATACAGGATCAACCCCAGAAGAATCCAGATCAACAGATAGAGGCGCCGGGGGGTATTGAAGGCGAAGCCGGCCAGGGACAGCGACGGGATGCCGCTGAGCCCCGAGGGTCCGCCGGTGAGACTGTCGGCTTCGTTCAAGATGATGTAGACGATGATCCCGAACCCGAGGGTGGCCATGGCCAGGTAATAGCCCCGGAGCTTCAGGGCCGGGATGCCGATGAGGAAGGCGGCGGCGCCTGAGACCGCCAGCCCGGCCAGCAGGGCCAGCCAGGGATCGACGCCGCCGGTGGCGGTGAGGATGCCGGAGGTGTAGGCCCCCAGGCCGAAGAAGGCGGCGTGCCCTAAAGAAATCTGCCCGGCGTAGCCCAAGAGCAGGTTGAGCCCCACCACCAAAAGGGTGTGGATGCCGATGAAGTTGAGGAGGGTGTAGTAGTAGTCCTGGTCCATGAAGGCGGCGATGGCTCCGGCCACCACGGCAAAGAGGACCCAGCGGTTTAAGAACCGGAGCCGGGTCATTTCCGTCCTCCCACCAGCCCCTGGGGGCGCAGGAACAGGACCAGGAGGAGGAGGAGAAAGGCCACCGCATCCCGGTAGCCGGAGGAGATGAAGCCGGTGGCCAGGGCCTCGGCCACGCCCAGGACCAGGCCCCCCAGGACCCCGCCCGCCAGGCTCCCCAGGCCGCCGATAATGGCGGCGGAAAACCCCTTGAGGCCGAGCATGGTGCCCATGTCATAGACCCCGAGGGTGAGAGGGGCGATGAGAATGCCGGCCCCGGCGCCCAGGGCGGCGCTGAGCCCGAAGGAGAGCTGGACCATGCGGCCGGCGGCGATGCCCACCAGGCGGGCGGCCCGGGTGTTGTAGGCGCAGGCCCGCATGGCCTTGCCCACCAGGGTGAGGCGAAAGAAGGCCTCCAGGGCTACGACTGCAATCGCGGTGATCCCCAGCACCCAGAGGTTTTGGGGCAAGATGGTGGCGGGACCCAGGTGGATGGGGACATTGCCGGAAAACGGCGGCAGGATGTAGGCTTCTTGGCCCCACAGGAGCATGGCCACGCCCTTGATCATGACGGCGCCGCCCACGGTGATGATGATCAGGGCGATGGGGGTGGGGTCTTTGACCGGGCGCAGGGCCAGGCGCTCAAAGACCAACCCCACGCAGGTCACCAGGACCACGGCGCCGGCAAAGGCCAGGGGGAGCGAGGGGGCCAGGTGGTAGATGCTGATGGCGCACATGGCCCCCAGCATCACCATCTCGCCCTGGGCGAAATTGATGATGGTGGTGGCATTGTAGATGATGCCGAATCCCAGGGCGATGAGGGCGTAAATCGCACCGTTGGTCAGGCCGGAAATGAGATACTGCAAGAAAGGGGCAAAATTCTCCAAAGGGAGCGAAGGGCCTCCGTGATCAGTGATCAGTTGCCAGTGGCCAGCAGTCAGTGAGAAGATTGAGCGCTCCCTGAAGGAACGAACAAATGACTACTGCCGGCCACTGCCAACGGTTATCGATTAATTGCTGCTGTCGGTAGCCAGTTGCCAGGTTCATGGGCATGGGTGTAGCCAAGGGAAGGCACTGACCACTAACCACTGACCACTTCCTACTAATCTATCAGCTGAAACCCGCCTTTTTCGATCTTCACCATCACAAAGGCGGCCGGAGACAGGCCGTTGTGGTCTTCCGGGCTCATGTTGAAGACGCCGCTGATGCCCACGAAGTTCTTGAGGCCTTCCAGTTCGCTGCGGATTTTATCCCGATTGTTGCCGGCCTTGGTCAGGGCCTGATTCAGCATCCGGATGGCGTCATAGGCATAGCCCCCAAAGCTGGATTCCGGCGCCTTGAACTTGGCGTGATACTTTTCGGCGTATTCCTTACACACGGCCTTCTGCGGGTCGGTGTCGGGCAACTGCTGCCAGATCACCAGCTTGCCGGCGGGCAGGATGATGCCGTCACCCGCGTCCCCGGCCAACTCGATGAATTTTTTGGAGGCCACGCCGTGGCTCTGGACCAGGGGAATGGTGATCCCCAGCTGTTTCATATTCTTGGCCACCAGGGCCGGGGCCGGGCCGGTACCCCAACAGATCACTACCTGGGCCGGGGTGCCCCGGAGCTTGGTGAGCTGGGGGGTCATGTCCGTGTCTTTTTCGCCAAAGACCTCCTGGGCCAACACCTGGATGCCGTACTGGGGGGCCTGGGTCAGGAGCTGCTCCTTGCCCGCCACCCCGAAGCCGGTGGACACGGTGAGGATGGCCACCTGTTTAAGATTGTGTTTTTGCAAATACTGGTAGATGCGTTCCACTGCCATTTTGTCCGTTTGGGCGGTCTTGAAAACCCAGACGCGGTCCTTGGCCGGAGACGTGATGGCGCTGCCGGCGGCGCAGGAAATCAACGGCAGTTTGGCCTTCTGGGTGATTTCCAGGGTGGTCATGGAGGTGTGGGTGAGGCTGGGGCCGATGACGGCCAGGCATTTTTTGTCCTGGGCCAGCTTGGTGGCGTGGAGCCGGGCCTTGGTCACGTCGCCTTCGTCGTCATAAATGACCAGCTTCAAGGGATGCCCATTGATGCCCCCCTTGGCGTTTACCGCTTCTACCACCATCTCCAGGGAATTCCGTTCGGGTTCCCCGAGATAGGAGGCCGGGCCGCTGATGGAAAAGATGCCGCCCACCACGTAGGGCTCGGCCTGCTTGGCGCCGCCGCAGCCTAAAAAGATGAGTCCCAGACCTGCCAGGGCCAAGATCAGCCCCCCAAAAATTGCCTTGGTTTTCATAAGTTCTCCCTCCCGGTTGAGTTAAAGTCGATATACTTCCTCGCCCTTATAAATGTAAATCCCTTCCTTCTGGAGCAAGTCAATGGCCTGCTCCAGGTTGTCGAAGCGAAAGATGATGACCGCGTTCTTGCCGCTGTGTTGGACAAAGGCGTACATGTACTCCACGTTGACGCCGGAGGCGGCCAGGATCTGAAGCACCAGTCCCAGTCCGCCGGGGCGGTCCGGCACTTCCACTGCCACCACTTCCGTCTTGCCGACGGTGAAGCCTTTGTCTTTCAGGACCTCCCGGGCCCGGTCGTATTGGTCCACGATGAGCCGCAGGATGCCGAAATCCGTGGTGTCGGCCAGGGAGAGGGCCCGGATGTTGATCCCGGCTTCGCCCAGAACCCGGGTGACTTCCGCCAGGCGGCCAGCCTTGTTCTCCAAAAATACCGAGATTTGTTCGACTTTCATGGTTGTGCTCCCTCACACTAACCCTCTCCGCTACCAGGGGAGAGAGGAAAATAGCGTGGCTTTAAGTCCCCCTTTTTTAAAGGGGGATTTAGGGGGATTATAAGGGCGGTTATTAATCCCCCCTGCCCCCCTTTAGAAAAGGGGGGTAAAGGCCGGGCTATAAGTAACCTTATTCATTGCAAATTAAACTTGTTCTTCGCCTGAGCCACAATTTGGTCCGCAATCGGCTTGTAACCTTCCGATGAACAACCACTGCACTGCAAAGTTGCGCCAGACCAATTGCATCCGTCTTCGTCCTCTTCCCTTAATGGCGTGATTGAGCGGAAGCGGACGACAGTGCATTCTTCATAAGATAGGGAATTAGCTAGCTGCGAATTCATCCATTTTAATAAGTCATCTTCGGACACCCAGTCTCTTTTCATTATATGCTCCCTCTGCCGGAGCAGCCCCTTCCAAGACCGCTCTTAATGCGGTCGTTTATCAATGACCCGCTTGGCCTTGCCTTCACTCCGGGGTATGGACTGGGGCTCCACCAGTTTCACCTTGACGGAGACGGTGAAGTAATCCTTGATCTTTCTCTGGATGCCCTGGGCCAGGGCCTGCAACTGCTTGACTTCGTCGGAAAAGGCGCCCTCATCCACTTCCACCTGGACTTCCAGGGTGTCCAACTGCCCATCCCGGTCGACGATGAGCTGGTAGTGGGGCGCTACCCCCGGGGTTTCCATGAGCACGGACTCGATCTGGGAGGGGAAGACGTTGACGCCGCGGATGATCAGCATGTCGTCGCTCCGGCCCTGAAAGCGGCTGATGCGGGCCATAGTGCGGCCGCAGATGCAGGGGGCGTAGTTCAGCGAGGTGAGGTCCCGGGTGCGGTAGCGCAAGAGCGGGAAGGCCTCCTTGGTGAGGGTGGTGATGACCAACTCGCCGGTCTCCCCCGGGGCCAGAGGCTCCAGAGTCGTGGGGTTGATGATCTCAGGCAGGAAGTGGTCCTCAAACATATGGAGGCCGGCCTTGGCCTCGAGGCACTCGACGGCCACGCCCGGGCCGAGGATCTCGGACAGGCCGTAAATGTCCAGGGCGTCGAGGCTGAGGCGCTTTTCAATCTCGGCCCGCATGCCCTCGGTCCAGGGTTCGGCCCCGAGGACACCCACCCTGAGCTTGGTCTTGGCAAAGTCCACCCCCATTTCCTGGCCCACCTCCGCCAGGTACAGGGCAAAAGAGGGGGTGCAGCAGATGACGGTGGGGCCGAAGTCCTGGATGAGCATGATCTGCCGCCGGGTCTGGCCGCCGGATACGGGGATGACCGCCGCTCCCAGCCGCTCGGCCCCGTAGTGGACTCCCAAGCCGCCGGTGAAGAGGCCATACCCGTAAGATACGTGGACGATATCGCCCCGGTGGGCGCCGCCGGCGGCCAGACTCCGGGCCATCAGCTCGGCCCAGGTTTCCAGGTCCCGTTGGGTATAGGCCACGGGGGTGGGCTTGCCGGTGGTGCCGGACGAGGCGTGAAGCCGCACAATCTGGTCCATGGGGGCGGCGAACATGCCGAAGGGGTAGTTGTCCCGCAGGTCTTGCTTAACGGTCAAGGGCAGCAGGCGGATATCTTCCAGGGTGCGGATGTGTCCCGGCTTAACCCCCATCTCATCCATGCGCCGGCGATAGAACGGCACCAGGTGGTAGACCCGTTCCACCACCGCTTGCAAGCGTCTGAGCTGTAAGGCCTCCAGGTCCTCCCGGGGCATCGCTTCATGTTCGACATCGCGGATCATGTAACCTTGTTCTCCTCCCTGATTGACATTTGTTAAAGATAGCACAAAGTCAGGTCAAGGGTCAAACAAGCTTTGCAATTTTCTCTAGTTGGCGAACGGAAGTCCTGAGGCAGAGGCGATGGCGTCAACGGCAGCGCCGCGATGCGGTCACCTCAAATCATGAAAAGTCAGGTAGGGCGGGCATCCTCGCCCGCCACTCAACTGGATTGATGGTGCGTAGGACGCACCCTACGAAAAGACTTTTCGGAACAGAAAAACTTTTGGTATTCACTATAAATGTAGGGCCCATATAAGGGCGGACACACAGCTTAGCCCCTGACCGGTTGGCCGCGCTCTTAACCCGGCCTTACTTCTTGACCGCGGCATCCGGCCCGAAGAGATCCAGATACTTGCCGTAGCCGCCCTTTGCCAAATCCTCCAGGGGAATGAACCGCAGCGCCGCGGAATTCATGCAGTACCTCAGACCCGTGGGCGCCGGGCCGTCGGGAAAGACATGCCCGAGATGGGAATCGCCGTGTTTGCTGCGCACCTCGGTGCGCTTCGAGAACAAGTGGCGGTCCTCCCGCTCCACGATGTTTCCCGGTTCCAGGGGTTTTATAAAGCTCGGCCAACCGGTGCCGGAATCATACTTGTCGGTGGAAATAAACAACGGCTCCCCGGAGACGATATCCACGTAGATGCCGGGCTTTTTGTTATCCACGTATTCGTTCTTATACGCCGGTTCCGTGCCCTCCTTCTGAGTAACCTGATATTGCAGCGGCGTTAGCTTTTTGCGGAGCTCTGCATCACTGGGCTTGGCATATTTCTGGCCGCCAGCCGGGTCAGTCGCGGCGTGGGCCTCGCCGCCCCAGACCTTCTGGATAAATTGATCCCGGCCGGAATTCCAGCGGTAGTATTTGTACTTCACGGCGTGGGTCTTGTAGTAGTCCTGGTGGTAGTCCTCGGCGGGAAAGAATTTCGTCAGCGGCAAAATCTCGGTCACCACGGGTTTGGCGAAACGTTTTGACTTTTCCAGGGCCTGTTTGGATGCCTCCGCCAGTCGCTGCTGCTCGGCATCGTGGTAAAAAATGACGCTGCGATACTGGGCCCCCCGATCCACGAATTGCCCGCCGGGATCGGTGGGATCGATGTGCCGCCAGAAATAGTCCAGGATCTCTCTATAAGACACTTTGGCCGGGTCATAGACCACCTGGACCGCCTCCACGTACCCTTTTTGTCCATAGTTTTCATAGGTGGGATTGTCGCCGCGGCCCCCGGTATACCCGGAGATCGCCTCCACTACCCCTGGCAGTTTTTCAAAATCCGCTTCCACACACCAAAAACAGCCGCCGGCAAAGGTGGCGGTTTGGAGATTTTTTGGCACTTCAGGCATGGTGGCTCCTCTTACTGATTTCTCCTGGGGTTTACTATCGACCAAGCCGGCGGCGACCAGACCGACGGCTAACATCAACACCAGCAACAACACGGTTTTCATATTTTTCTCCAGCCTCGTCTTTCTGGCGATGGGTTTTGCTTATACTTTATTATGTTAAGGATCATCCTGCGGGAATCAAGGCGCGGTGGGGCGCCTTCGTTATCTCCGCGGTTTTCCCGGTATCCCAAAGCACGGCCTGAGGTGAGGCTGCGGGTGGTTTAATACCAAAAAGCAATCAAAAGACTATTATTTGTCATTCTGAGCGCAGTGAAGAATCTCTCTTTTTGAGCCGCCGAGATTCTTCACTCCGCTGCGCTCCGTTCAGAATGACATGAATATTCAATGTCTTTTGACTGCAACTTCGTATATAGCGTTGGCCATAAATTCCTTCCGTTTGGAGGTTCTCAAATCCCCCTAAATCCCCCTTTTTCAAAGGGGGACTTTAACAGCAATTCCTTGCAGTTCCCCCCCTTTTTTAAAGGGGGGCGGGGGGGATTATAAGACTTCCCATAACGGAAAAAACTTTTGGCAATTCCTATAAGGTGTCGCCTGGACGGGTTGGTGGTGCTGGTAAACAGGTGCACGAGACCGGCTTGAAACCCAGAACCAGCGATGAGAGACAGATCCGAGCCGACCTCGAGGGGCAAAACAGATTAAGCCCGGAGGGCTTGAAATGCAGCTATGATAAGCATAGCAGAATAATGCCTTACAACTTAAAACAGTTGATAGATAGCAGATCTTTACTTCTTACCAGCAACGCAAAACGCTTCAATTCATGCCCTTGGTTGTCATGCCGGATTAAAACTATCAAAATAGCGAGCCGGCAATCAGTTCGATTGCCGGCCCTTTTCAGGCTCCCCGTTCCGGTCCTGCTTCCCCTTGGGAAGCCCGCCGGATCTCGATCAATCCAACAAAAGCAACAGGTCAACAGCCGCCCCGCTGACGGGTGTGGCGATCTTGGTCACAAAGCCGTCAGTAAACCCACCTAAGTAATCGGGATGAAGCGCGTTTTTGGTGGTGGGATAATTCGTGGATCGGGTTCCCCCGGCCACATAGGCGTTGCCGGCCCGGTCCACCGCCAGGGAGTAAAGAGATGACATACTCTCCAGACTACCTCCCAGGAAGGTGGAATAGACCAGGGAACGCCCGGAAGGGGAGAACTTGGTCACGAAGAGACTGCCGAAGTAGTCCGAGATCGCACGATATGGTTGCAGGGAATTTTTAGTGGGGAAATTACTGCCGGATAGGGTTGCACCCATCACATAAGCGCAGCCGGCACCGTCAACGCCGATCTTCTGGCCACCATCTTGTAAGCTGCCCCCCAAATAGGTGGAGTAGACCAGGCCGCTCCAGGCGGCGTCGATCTTGGCCACAAAGGCGTCGCTGGGCACGCCAACCTTGCTGTTTTGGAAGGCGTTGACCCGGGGAAAATCCTCGGAAGAAGTACTACCCGTGACGTAGATATTGCCGGCCTGGTCCAGGGCAATGCCATTGCCTCCATCAGCGGCACGCGTCGCCGGTAAAGACCCCCCCAGGTAGGTAAAGTTGAGCATGGCCGTGCCGTTCGGGTTGAGCTTGGCGATAAAGGCGTCCGTAGGGGGGCCGGCCCAAGGGCGCATGGGCGTCAGGGTGGTGAAATCGGTGGAGGAGTAGGTCTGCCCGGTGACGTAGGCGTTGCCGGACCCGTCGGCGGTAATACAGGCGGGGGTATCTTCTTTGGAGCCGCCCAGGTAGGTGGAGTAGACCAGGGCTGTGCCGGCGGTGTTGATCTTGCTGACAAAGCCGTCTCCTCCGCCCAGGGGACCGGGGTGCAGGGACGTGGGGGTGGTGATATAATCAATAGATTGGGTCTGCCCCGTCACATAAGCCTGGCCTGTCCCGTCCACCGCGATGGACCAGGGATTCTCATCTCCGGTTCCCCCCAGGTAGGTGGCATAAAGCATGGTATTGCCCGCCGGGTTAAACTTGATGACAAAGGCGTCCCTCCCCCCTTGATACGTGCATATCGGAGTAGGGGGGATGAGGGGCAAACCGCTGTTCTGGGCATTTCCCGCCACATAGGCGTTGCCGGCCCCATCCACCGCAATGGCATCGGTCCACTCCCCAAAACCGCTGCCAAAGACGGTGGAGTAGACCAGGGCCGTTCCGGCGGCGTTCAGTTTGGCTACAAAGGGATGATATCCATCCCCCCCTTCGGGATAACCGGGAAAATCGGTGGAATTGGTGACGCCGGTCACGTAAACGTTGCCTTGCTGGTCCACGGCGACGCCGCTGATATTGTCTTCACTGCTCCCCCCCAGGTAGGTGGAGTACACCAGCACCGGGTCGATGATCAGTGGCCTGGTCTTATCGTAGGCGGCGACCACAAAGCCGTATTCGGTGCCGCCTGGCTTCAAGAGCCTGAAGCGGCCCTCCCGGGCCACCCGCCGGCCGTCGATCACCTGATAGACGATGGGTTTCTTTTGCAACAGGAGTCCGCCGTCCGGTAACTTCACGGCCAGGTTGCCCTTTGCATCCACCTTTAGTCCGGCAATGCCCCGGTAGCGGAATTTTACCCGGGAAAGATCGGCGCCGGGACGGACGATGAGGTCGTATTCCAACTCACGGCCGTTGCCGTAAAACTTGAGGTCAATGCCCGGGTAGGCCTCCCGGTAGAGCACCGCGCCGTAGCTGGGCACGTCCCTTTGCCAGCGCGACTGGTCCTTACCCAGAAGATAATTGAACCTGGCCTCCTGGGGGTCCAGCGCCTGGATAGTGATTCCGGGCTTTATGCCCACCGGGGTCAGATGAATCTTGGCCACCTTGCCCTTACCCTTACCCTGGCTCAGGCTGAGCACCGCCTCCCGGGAGGTAAAAGCCAGCCTCTGTCCCCGGCCCCGGGCGTAGAATTGCACCTTCCGGTCAACCTGTCCCCGGTTTTCGATGAAATAAAGGGGCAGGCGGCCATAGGATTCTTGCCGAGGGGCCTTCTCCTGGGAGACGGCGGAACCCAAGGGATTTTCCGGTTGAATCGTGGTGGAGGGGTTAAAGGATTTTTCCGTGCTTGCCTGAACTGAGCCAGGGCCAAATAATAAGGTGGCGACTCCCAGAAACAGCAGGGAGCCAACGAAATACCCAGAAAGCAGCTTGGCGATCTTCATGGCTACGGCCTCCACGTTAAAGTGCTTTCTACATATATCTAAATTTAATTTGCGAAAAATATTATACCACAAACTATCATGTTTAGAAAACACAATGAAGCCTGAAAATGTGTGACAGCCTCCCGGCTGTACACCTGGACGTATGAAGACGATTGGTGGACACGCCCAGGTGAGATGCCGGCGCTACTATATTCATACAAACTGATAATAAAATAAAATACTTACAAAATATTTGCCTGCTACTCCCTATTTGAGCGGATTCTTCATATTGGCCCCTTTGAACCAGAGGCCAGCCCACCAGGTAGTGGTTTCCGCCAGGAAAGCGGATAAAGGGAACTGTGGCATTTAGATTGTAAATTCAAGATATCTACTCTGTGCAAAGTCAAGATAGCTGAGGTGGTGCATTATC
Source organism: Pseudomonadota bacterium (assembly GCA_018897875.1). Classification (GTDB taxonomy): domain Bacteria; phylum Desulfobacterota; class Desulfobaccia; order Desulfobaccales; family 0-14-0-80-60-11; genus 0-14-0-80-60-11. The sequence goes on from JAHIKF010000094.1 coordinate 16,831, forward strand.
CGGTTAGAATCTAAGTCAGTCTCCGATTCGTGGTTCCCCGCTCAGGTGGGACCGCGAGCAAATAATTCGGGATATGAACTGGAGGTTGAAGCGCTTTAACTTGCCATGACAGAAACGTAACGAATTTCCTGAAAAAATGTTGATATGCTCTGAATAGCCAAAGGGATTTTAGGTGGCGGACTTTTAGAAGCCTGTGGTGACATCAGCCGGAAAGCCGAAGAGAATATTTTGAAAACTTCTTTTGGTCAGGTGATAGCAAACCTTGGTGGAGATGTTGCCTGGTCAAGTATTGACCATTATACCCCAAGAGGACACGGGGCGAGGGCCGTCAGAATCCAGCCCTTATACCAAGGTGCCGTCAAGCAAGTAACTATCCGCATTGTAGCGGTGAGCGCACCGCCCCTACGTGGGTTGCTATCATAAAGCTAAGATTACCTTTTTGACGGCACCTTGGTATTAACGGTGATGCAGCCAGGGGCGCAGACCGCTGGTGAGGAGGTAGAGCCCGGCCAGCACCAGGACGATGGTGGCTCCGGAAGGAAAGTCGATGGCGTAGGACAGGATCAGGCCCCCCACCGCCGACCCCACCGCCACGCCGGTTGAGACCCACACCATGGTTTTCAGCTGCCGGGCCAGGTTCTGGGCGATGGCCCCGGGGATCACCAGCAGCGCCGAGACCAGGATAATCCCCACCAGATAGATGGTGACAATCACCACCAACGCCATGAGCACCAGGAAGAGATAGCGCAGGGCCTTCACCGGCACCCCGTTCACCCAGGCCATCTCCTCGTCGAAAGATAAGAAGACGATTTCCTTGAAAAAGGCCAGGATAACGGCCAAAACCACCACGGTGACCACCAGGATCTGCCAGAGTTGCCGGGTGTCGATGGCCAGGATGTTGCCGAAGAGAAAGCCGAAAATATCGACGTTATAGGCCCGGGAGAGATGGAGGAAGACCAGACCCAGGGCCATGGAGGCCGCAAAAAAGATGCCGATGGCGGTATCTTCCTCCACCGAGGTGCGGGTCTGGGCGTACTCGATGAGCAGGGCCACCATCAGGGCAAAGCCGATGCCGGTCCACAAGGGATCGATGCCTAAGAGGAACCCCAGGGCCACCCCGCCAAAGGCCGAGTGCGAAATGCCCACCCCGATGAAGGCCATGCGCCGCAGCACCACGAAGGTGGAGAGCACCCCGCACAGCAGGCTTACCAGGATGGCGGCCACCAGGGCCCGCTGGAGAAACCCCAGGGCGAAAAGATCAGTCATCATGGGTCTTTACCACCCGGTGGGGGATCTCGCCGTGAAACAGATATTCCACCGCGCAGCCGAAGGTGCTCTCGAGGCCCAGGCGGCCGATGGGCGGGCGTTGATGCACGTGAATCCGCCGGTTGATGCAGACCACGTCGTCCATGTGGCGGGCCACGGCGCCGATATCGTGGGAGACGATGAGGACCGTGAGGTTCAGCTTCTCTCTGAGGGTGTTGACCAACTCGAGGATGTTGTCCTGGACGCAGGCATCCAGGGATACCGTGGGTTCGTCCAGCACCAGGATCCGGGGTTCGACGCCCAAGGCCCGGGCGATGAAGACCCGCTGCTGCTCCCCGCCGGAAAGGTCGCCGATGAGCCGGTGCGCCAGGTGCGAGATGCCCAGGTCCGCCAGCCGGCTCCGGGCCAGGTCCCGGTCTTCCCGGCGGGGCCGTTTGAACAGGCCGATGCGGCCGTAGCGGCCCATGAGCACCACGTCCAGAACGGTGACGGGGAAGCGGGGGTTTCCCAGGGGCCGCTGGGGCAGGTAGCCCACCACGTTGCCATGATGCCGCAGCTTCTCGGGGGATTCGCCGAAGACCCGCAC
>JAHIKF010000095.1 GCA_018897875.1 Pseudomonadota bacterium
ACAGCCTTTCCAGGCTGTGCGAAAATCCCCGCACAGGCTAGAAAGCCTGTGCCACCAAAAACTTGGTGAATCAACCACTTCCCGACTTTTGGGTAATGCTTAGCCTGCTGGGAGGGAGTTGGGGGGAGGGGGATAGTTTTAGCAAGACCCAGCAATTTCATCCCCACCCCAGCCCTCCCCCATCAGGGGGGAGGGAGTAAAAACCTTCAACCTTTGGTAACTTAATCCTGGGACAATACGAAAGTTCCAGTGGCCGGCGGCCGTTCGATGGCGCCGGGCTCCGGCATTAAGGTTTGACAACCCCGCCGCCTTCTTTTATTTTTAAGCCAGCAGGGAGGGGTTATCATGGGTACCACAAAGCGTTGCCTCATCTCTCGGGCCGAGATTGCCCGGCGGGTGGCGGAGCTGGCCGAGCGCATCGGCCGCGATTATGCCGGCCGGGACCTGGTGATGGTGGGGGTCCTCAAGGGGGCGTTTATCTTTCTGGCCGACCTGGTGCGGGCCCTGCCCTTCCCGGTGATCGTGGATTTTGTCCGTTTGAAGAGCTACGGCGCCGGCACAGAGTCCGCGGGGGAAATCCACATCACCAAGGACGTGGAAGAGTCCCTGAAAGACCGGGACGTGCTGATTGTGGAAGATATCATCGACCTGGGCCTGACCCTGGACTTTCTGCGCCAACACCTCCTCAGCCACCGGCCCCGCTCCCTCAAGATCTGCTGCCTCATTGACAAGCAAGAGCGCCGGGAGGTGGAAGTCCCCCTGGATTACGTCGGCTTTGTCGTGGAGCAGGGCTTCCTGGTGGGCTACGGCCTGGACTGCGGCGAACAGAGCCGCACCTTGCCGGAGATTTTTGTGTTGGAGAAGAAATGACTTGGAAGAGGGGGTGAGGGGCGGACACCCCCTGCCCCCTTTCCCGTACCCTCTCCCCCCTTCCTAAGCATTACCCACAAATAAGACGAGGGAGAGCAACTGATTTAAAATACATTAAAATTCCCTCTCCCCTGCGAGGGGAGAGGGTTAGGGTGAGGGGTGGCTTCGTCAACTGACACCCCCCTCACCCCAGCCCTCTCCCCCCAAAAGCGGGGGGAGAGGGGGAAAAATCGCAATCCCGCACACGAATATACTTGTGGGTAGCGGTTAGACCCCGGGGATGGGAGGGAAGCTTGAAGAGAGGGCGGAGGAATCCCTTATAAAAAAATTTCCCCGCCCTCCCCTCAACCGAACAAGTCATGACTGCACTTCCTCGCTTCGCCGCCCTGGACCTGGGCAGCCTGACGGTGCGCCTGGCCGTGGCGGAGCCAACCCCCAACGGGCAGTTCCGGGTTCTGCTCCACCGCCGGGAGATTACCGGGCTGGGGCAGGGGCTGGCCGCCACCGGTGACCTGGCCCCCCAGTCCATGGCCCGGACCCTGAAAGCTCTCCAAACCTTCAAGCAGTTGATGACGGCCCAGCGGGTGGAAGTCTGCCGGGCCGTAGGCACCCAGGCCCTGCGCCAGGCCCGCAACCGGCAACTCTTTCTGGATCAGGTTCAAGATACCCTGGGGCTGGCCGTCGAGGTGCTGGCCCCCGAGGCCGAGGCCCGGCTGTCTCTTACCGGCGTGCTCACCAGCCTGGCGCCGGCAGTGCTGACGGCCCCTAACGTGCTGGTCTTTGATGTGGGCGGGGGCAGCTCCGAGTTCGCCCTCATGCGCCCGGGCCGGGAGCCGGTCTTCGCCAGCCTGCCCCTGGGGGTCCTGACCCTGAGCCAAGCCCGCCCCTTAGGCGATCCGCCGCTGCCGGAGCGCGTAGCGGCCTTGAAAGAGGAACTAGCCGCCCGGTTGGGTTCTTTCTATCAGGGGGCGATCAGGCCCCATCTGGAGGGGGACCCTTGCCTGGTGGGCACCGCCGGGGCGGTCACGACCCTCGCGGCCCTGCAATTAAAGTTGCGGAGGTATGATCCGAATAAGATCAACAACCTGATCTTGACCCGAGACCAGGTGGCGGCCCTGGCTGAACTGTTGGCCGGTTTGCCCGAAGCGGCCCGGGCCCGTCTGCCCGGGATCGAGCCCGCCAAGGCCGGGGTCATGGTGGCCGGGGCCCTGATCGTTTTGACTATCCTTACGGTCTGCCGCCAGGATTCCCTGGTGGTGATCGACGCCGGGCTCCTGGAAGGGGTCTTGCACGAGATGGCCCGCAGGTTTTTTTAAGTTTCAAGATTCGTCGGAAAAGGATAAAATTAATAATTTTAGCCAACCACTCGTTTGCATCCAAGCGCTGGGTCATGATCAATAGAGAAACCAAACAGTTAACCATGTTCCGCCTCGCATGGCGGGAGAATCTTGTCACCGGGAACTCAAACGCTGGGGGATAAACCGTATGTCTCAGGATAGCATTCACTATGCCTTTACTTTCGATGATCTGCTGCTGCTGCCGGGGGCCTCGGCGGTGCTGCCCAGCGAAGCCGACCTCAGCACCCGCCTGACCCGGCGCATCTTCCTCAACATTCCCCTCATCAGTTCCGCCATGGACACGGTGACCGAGGCGGACACGGGCATCTCCCTGGCCCGCCAGGGCGGCATCGGCATCCTGCACCGCAACATGACCATCGAGGCCCAGGCCCTCGAGGTGGAAAAGGTCAAAAAGTCGGAGTCCGGGATGATCATCGACCCAGTGACCATCGGGCCCGAGGCCCGGATCGCCGATGTGCTGCAACTGATGGAGCGCTACCGCATCTCCGGCATCCCGGTGGTGGAGGGCAAGAAATTAGTGGGCATCGTCACCAACCGGGACCTGCGCTTTGAAACCAACCTGTCCCAGAAGGTCAAGGAAGTGATGACCAAGGACAAGCTGGTCACCGCCCACGTGGGGATCACCCTGGAGGAGTCCAAGGCCCTGCTCCATAAGTACCGCATTGAAAAACTGCTGGTAGTGGACGACGACGGCAATCTCAACGGGCTCATTACCATCAAGGACATCGAAAAAATTCGCAAGTATCCCCTGTCCTGCAAGGATGAGTTCGGGCGCCTGCGGGTGGGGGCCGCCATCGGCGTGGGCCCCGACCGGGAGCCCCGCATTGAGGCTCTTATCAAGGCCGGGGTGGACGTCATCGTTATCGACACCGCCCACGGCCACTCCCGGCGGGTGGTGGAGACGGTGGAGGATACCAAGCGGAATTTCCCCGATGTCGAGTTGGTCGCCGGCAACGTCGCCACCGCCGACGGGGCCCGGGACCTCATCAAGGTCGGGGTGGACGCGGTCAAGGTCGGGGTGGGGCCCGGTTCCATCTGCACCACCCGGGTGATCGCCGGGGTGGGGGTGCCCCAGCTCTCCGCCATTATGGACTGCAGCAAAGCGGCCAAAGCGGCCGATATCCCCCTGGTGGCCGACGGCGGCATCAAGTACTCCGGCGACGTCACCAAGGCCCTGGCCGCCGGCGCCGACGTGGTGATGATCGGCAGCCTCTTTGCCGGCACCGACGAGTCCCCCGGCGAAACCGTGATCTTTCAGGGCCGGAGCTACAAGATCTACCGGGGCATGGGTTCCGTGGAGGCCATGAAGGCCGGCAGCCGGGACCGCTACTGCCAGGAAGACGTTAACCTGGAGAATAAACTGGTGCCGGAAGGCATCGTCGGCCGGGTGCCGTCCCGGGGCAAACTGGCCGAGGTCATCTTCCAGCTGATGGGGGGCTTAAGGGCCGGCATGGGCTACGTCGGGGCCAGAACCATTCCGGAACTCCAGACCATGGCGAAATTTATCCGCATCAGCGCCGCGGGCCTCAAGGAATCCCACGTCCACGACGTCATCATCATGAAAGAAGCCCCGAATTATTGGGTGGATTGAGGGAGTGAGCAGTGAGCAGAATGAAGGGTGCGCCCTGCGCACCAAACTTTTTCTATGAAGCAACAGAATCAATTTCCACCGGGCTGGGATGAATCCAGGGTTCGCCGGGTTTTGGCCCATTATGAGCAACAGACCGAAGCAGAAGCGGTGGCGGAGGACGAGGCGGCCTATGAGAACCAGACCCAGAC
>JAHIKF010000096.1 GCA_018897875.1 Pseudomonadota bacterium
CCGCGGCGCTCCGTTCAGAATGACATGAATATTCAATGTCTTTTGACTGCAACTTCGTCTTAGTCCAGGATTTCATAAATACGCTCACGTCATATATCGCCCCCTCACCCCAACCCTCTCCCCCCGGAGCGGGTGGAGAGGGGGTAGGTTAGGTCGCCGGGTTTTTTATGATGGCAGTCGTTCATGGATCTTCGGCTCACCCATATATTATGAAAAGCCGTTGTGGCGGTGAGCGCACCGCCCCGACGGGAACTTGTCAAGACAGAGCCTCGAATCGGATTCATCTTTTCCCCTCTCCCCCAATGGGCTACGCATTACCCACAAGTCGGAAAGTGGTTGATTCAACAAGTTTTTGGTGGCACAGGTTTTCAACCTGTGCGAGGGATTTTCGCACAGCCTGGAAAGGCTGTGCCACCAGGCAGAAAAACTTATGGGTAAGGATAAGCCCAATGGGGGAGAGGGTCAGGGTGAGGGGGAAATGACCTTCATGGAGTAAGAAATAAATTACCGTATTGACGAGCCGCTGTACTGAGGATGGAATCTGTATCACGTTAGGCGCCAAGGTTGCCCAGGATTTATTGTGCCACCAAGGTGAAGCGTGGGCGGGTGATGGATTGGTGCTGGCACAGTGGGCAGCGGCTGGGGCGGGTGAGGCGGTCCCGTTTGCGAAACACAAAACCGCAGTTTTTGCACACCGCGGGAATGATCTGAAAACGCCTCCCGGGGCCCGGGGCCCGGGCGAGGTGGGTCAGGTGGTCCAGCACCTGTTTTTCCGACTGCGACAGCAGTTGCGACAACTCCAGGCTGGAGCGCGGCTGCTCCGCCAGAAGTTCTTTCATGGCCTGGCGCAAGGTGCTCATAGGGGGAATCCCTCTCGGTGATTTCGAGGGTTTTGTCTGAAAATAGCTATCAGCAGTCAGCTTTTAGCCAAGACCAGGGATTGGCACAGGTGATCCACTTGTAGGGTGCGCCCGGCGCACCATGCCTTTCCCGAAAACAGCCGAGGCGGCTGGTCCCGCCAAGCGATAAGCGGCGCGCGCATCGCCGCCAAGGCCGGAGGCTGGCGGGGAGGAAGGGGCCGGCCCGGTCCTCCCCGAAAAGATCGCCGTTGCCCTACCGGGTGATCACGCCGCAGGCGATGCGAGCCCCGGCGTTGCCGGAGGGATCGGTCACATTGTCATCCGGTCCGGCGTGAATCACCAGGGAAGTCCCGCCCGCCTGGAACAAAGAATTCTTTTCCCCCTCCTTCAGGGTGACCGACTTAGCCACCGCCTCGACCTTGGCCTTGCCGTCTGTGCCCACCGCGATATTGGGCAGGTCGCCGGCGTGAGGCCCGGTCGGGTTCTTCATGCCGTGATGCTTGGCGGCGGGGTTGAAGTGGCCGCCGGCGCTGGCAAAATCCGGCCCGGCGCAGACGCCTTTCTCGTGGATATGGAAGGCGTGCTCTCCGGGTGGCAGATTCTCGAGCTGCATCACAATCTTAACCCCCTGGGGCGTCTCGGTCAGGGTGGCCTCCCCCACCTTTTGCCCCTGGGTATTGACTATCGTTGATTTGGCCGTGGCGGGCGGGCCTTGGCCGCAGCCGAGCACCAGCGCCAGCGCCAACCCCAATCCTAGTACGAAAGTTTTCCGCAACATCATCTCACCCCTTTTGCCGATGGTTTCATGGTTCCCCCCCGGGCAGGGGCCTGGCGAGGGAATTGTCTTAAAGGTAAAACCTCCTGGAAAATAATCCAGCCCGGCAGGATATTTTTTCGCCAAGATCCCAAGGGAAGTGACCAAGACCTGAACCGACCAGCATCAAATCGAGATCAGATTGATTATCGGGTGGGGGTGAGGGGCGGATATGATAACAATATAAAATAGTTAGGTTTTTTATTTACACCGCGCATAGATAGAAGCAGATAGTGAATCCTGCGCCCGAATTCCTCCTTGACAAATTTTAAATTTTTGGCCTGGATTATTCTATAATCTATCCATCTAAGGGGGTTCCGGGAAAAGGGTAGAATCTTCTCAATAATAATGTTAGCCGACCATCCCAAGAGGATGCTTACAAGGAAGGAGGTTGTCTTTTGAAGAGAATTTCGCGGCTTATCATTATTTCAGCATGGTTATTCGTGCTATATCCACTAACGGCAGGCGATTCGTTTTCGATGGAGCTGGTCTTTAAAGACAAACAGTATTCATTCCAGACGCTCCGGGCGCTGGGCTATGCCGTAAGCGGAGGCGCAGACGTAGGTGAGGTTCTCAAAACAGCATACTCTATCAGGGAAGGAGACGATGAGAATTGGTACCGGGAATGGATGAAGACTGCGGAACAGCGTGAGAAGGCAGGTGATAATTTCCTTTTGCGGGGGCGGAAAATCAGCGCGAAGCAGGAGTTCTTCAAGGCTTCCAACTATTACAGAACAGCCGAATTTTTCCTTCATACCAATTCGGAAGATCCACGAATTGTGTCAGTCTGGAAGAAAAGCCGGGACAGCTTCCTGAAAGCGGCAAAACTGGCCGATCACCCGATAATACCTGTCGAAATCCCCTTTGAAGGAAAGAAATTGCCCGGATACCTGTGTCTCGTCGACAAGTCGGGGACAAAGAGACCCTTATTGATTGTTCACTCAGGTTTTGACGGTACGGCAGAAGAGATCTATTTTGAAACTGCTTACTTTGCCGTTAAACGGGGGTATAATGTTCTTCTCTTTGAAGGGCCGGGGCAGGGCGGGGTGATCAGGGTACAGAAGCTGCCCTTTCGTCCCAACTGGGAAACGGTAGTGACGCCTGTAGTCGATTATGCCATTACCCGAAAGGAGGTTGACGCGAAGAGGATTGCCCTGATGGGTATCAGCTTCGGTGGTTACCTTGCTCCCCGGGCCGCCGCCTTTGAAAAGAGGATTAAGGCGTGTATTGCCAACGGAGGTGTATACGATTTTCACATGGCAGCTCGCTTGACGCCGGAAGAAGAGAAGTACCTTGATACACAAGAGGGTGCTGAAGAGATCGACAAGATATTATACGACAAAATGAAAACAAATCCCTCGTTCCGGTGGGTTATGGCAAATGGAATGTTTACCTTCCATGCCAAATCTCCAAGTGAATGGCTGAAGATGACAAGACCTTATACGATGAAGGACGTTGCAGGGCGAATCGCTTGCCCCATGCTCATTGTTGATTCCGAAGAAGACAAGGACATGCCGGGCCAGGCACCAAAGCTTTATGATGCCCTCAAGTCGCAGAAACATTTTATCATGTTTACCAAGGAGGAAGGGGCGGAAGAACACTGTCAGATGGGAGCCATACTTATATCGAATGCGCGGATTCTTGACTGGCTGGACGATATCATGATGAAAGGTAAGGCAGGAAAGTCTATACAGTGATCAATCGATCAGCACGGCTAACAACCTAATCCAGCCGACTCGTTACACTCGCGGCTGATTTCGATGTTAGGCTAAGCTTGCCATGAAAATAACTTATCGGATTTCTTGAAAAAATGTTGATATGCTCTGAATAGAGCAAGGGATCTTAGGTGGGAGGATTTCTATAACCCAGGGGTGACATTGGCCAGAAAGGCGAAAACCATATTTTTTGAAAACTTCTTTGGGTCAGGTGAGAGCAAACCTGGGTGGAGTTGTTGCTTGGTCGAGTCTTGACCGTTACACCTGTATGGCCTCGGGACCTGGTGGGCGAAAACGGCCGCATCGCACCGGCGCGACTGGACCTGGCGGAGTTCCCAGGCACTCTTCCGGGGGACTCCACCAGGGAACGGGGCTGCCATTCCGATTAAAAAACTATCCGCATCAATGTCTTACGGCAAGCCGGCGGCAATTCTTGTAGGCAAAAGCCGCGTCACCGTCGGGCGCCGCAGGCAAAAAATCGGCCTCGCCGTGCATCAGCTGATGCGCGCATAGTGTTATGCTTCATAAATTGTATGGCAATTATTTTGCCCGGACCTCCCAAAAGCTCGTTTAAAGTCCCCCTTTTCTAAAGGGGGATTTAGGGGGATTATCAAATGGTTATATAATCCCCCCTGCCCCCCTTTAAAAAAGGGGGGTAAAATACTGGCCTTTCTGGGAGCTTTGATTCTTATGAGAAAACCCGTCTTATTTATAAAGCGTCACACTATTCCCGGCACAAGCTTAGTGACGGGCACCGCGCCTGCCTCACCCCAGCCCTCTCCCCCCACCGGGGGAGAGGGTGGCATGATCGTCCTGTGTGGCAATAATTTTAGTAAACTGCCGTAGATTTGGCGCTGGTCATTTCGACAATGAGCCGCCCCGCCTTAACCAATTCGACACCCTGGATCAAGTCAGCCTGACTGATCTTGCGCTCCTCGAGGCAGGGAATTCAGGCCAGGAACGTGCCGCCGTTGGCGACGTAGTTGTCCACCAGGGTCTTCAAGGGGGTGAGGCCGGGAAAGGTAATGCCCTCGGCATAGCCTTTTTTAGCCAGGTACACCCCGTTGCCCTGTAATACCACCACGGCTTCCACGTCCATGGACTGGGCCGCATTGGCCAGCAGTAGGGGGAAGATGGCCCGTTCCGGATCTTCCCCGGCATGCGTGGAGATCAAAACAATTTTTTCCTTTTCTTCCGACATGCTCGGCTCTCCTTGCTTGGTTTAAGGTTAATAAACTTTCTCAGGCCAGGCCCAGGGGTGAGCGCCGGGCCCTGGCCCTTACAACCAGTTAGCGTGCAGGCTTACCAAGAGCGGTCCAGCAGGCTGGCCAGGTCTTCCACGGGCAGGCCCGCCTTGAGCAGATTGGCCAGACAGATGGGGCAGAAGGTGACCACCGGGGCGCCGCTGGCCTTGAGTTCCGCCACCCGCCGGTCGAGAATCTCCCGGTTCAGGGCCGGGGACACCGACTCCGCCGGGCCGCCGCAGCACGAGGTAAACTCCCCGCAGTTCCGCACCTCCGTATACGAAAGGCCCAAACCGGAGAGGAGCTGCCGGGGGCCCTCCGAGACTTTCAGGTATCGGCCATAAAAACAGGGGTCGTGGATGGCCACCGGCGGCCGACCGTTGCCGCGGCTGACCTGGTGGGGCCGGAGCAAGGCGAAATAGGGCTGCACCTCGAAACTTACTCCGGTGTATTTCGGATAAAGCTCTTTCAGGGCATAGGTGGTGTGGGGGTCAACGGTGATGATTTTTTTGACCCCATGGAGCTTCAGGGTCCGGGCCACGAATTTGGCGTGTTCCACAAAGCCCTCCTGATCCCCCAGATCGTAGAGCAGGATGCCGCTGTAGAAATCCATTTCCGGGTGGTAGAAAAAGTCCACGGACGATTGCGTCAGTAAGCGGCAAATTGACACCAGGATGCGGTTAAACTGCTGCATTGAAGCCTTGGAGGTCAGGCAGGCAAACCCCCGGCCCACCACGAAGCTGGGGATATAACGGCTGAGGCGGCCAAACCGCAGGTAGTCGGCCCAGCGGCTGCCCTCCAGTCGCTCCAGATAGCGGGTGGTGGCTTCAATATAGGGTATGGACTGATACATCAGGCCGGTTACGAGCAGGGCGTCACCGGGTCGCCGGGTGAACCCGGGGGCCTCCCGCCACCAGGTGTTGATTTGGGAGCTGGGAATCCCGAAAGGATTGCGGCTCTTCCTGACATGGGCACTGATGAGGTTGATGATGTCCCTGGGGTTATACATCTCAGGCCCTCCTCCACCGAGCCACCACATAGCGGCGCAACCCCAGGATGAGTTCGGCGGGGTTGGCCTGGCGGGGACAGGTCTGGGTGCACAGCCCGCAGTGGAGACAGCGCCAGAGTTCCTGAGCCTGTTGCAGGATTTTTTCCGTCGCCCCCACCTGCACATAGCGGATCATCTTCCGGGGAAAATGCTCAAAGATGAGGGGACAGATGGCCGCACAGGTGCCGCAGTTAAAACACTCCAGGGCGGTGTCGACGCCAAAGGCTTTAAGCTCTTCGGCAAAATCAGGATTTACCAGTGCCATGTCCGGTCCTCTCGGAAGGGGCGGCGCTACTCCGCCGGGTCGGCCTCGGCTGCAGGCATAGGCGCCTGGCCCAATAGGTAGCGAAAATAACTGCCATCCTTCGGACCTTCCAGAATTTCTCCATATTTCTTTAAGGTGGCCACGTACCAGAGGACCTCGGACACCGGCAAGCCTGTGGCCGCGGCGATCTCGGGCACCGTCAACTCGGCCCCCTCAAGCTGCTGCTTGATGGCTTTCACCGCCCGGCGCTGCTCTTTCATCCGAATGGTGCCCGCGGCAATCTGCTCTTTCCGGGCCGCCTTGAGTTGTTTCAGGGCCGTTTTGTCGGCCGCTGTTTCTATCGGTGCGTCAGACATCAGCAAACCTCATAGCAGGAAGTCAACCTTAATTAAATAGATATATCAAGCTGTTATAAAACAACCTCGCCCCCTTGAGAAACTTATCTTTACCCACAAGTTTTTCTGATTGGTGGCACAGCCTTTCCAGGCTGTGCAAAAATCCTCGCACAGGCTAGAAAGCCTGTGCCACCAAAAACTTGTTGAATCAACCATTTTCCAACTTGTGTGCAATGCTTAACTTTAGAAAAGGGGGTAAAAACTGAGCCTTGTTGCCCGTATCAGGGCGGACACACGGGTCCGCGCCTACGCCGCCCCTACGGCTGGTTATTTTTTAATCAAGCGCCTTCCAGGTACGCATCCGAGACGATCATGTCCACCATGGCCTCGTACTGCTTCAGGGTCCAGCCCTGCAGGTTAATGGCGTTTTCGGGGCAGACCGCCACACAGGCGCCGCAACCCAGGCACAGGGCCGGGTTGACCTGGGCCCGCTTGACCTTTTGCCCCTCCACCATCTGCGCCACCATCGTCAGGGCCCCTTCCCCCAGGCAGGCGGCCACGCAGGCGCCGGTGCCGGTGCAGCGGCTGAGATCCACTTCCGCCACAAAGGGGTCCAGGGCCACAAAGCCCCGGGTCAGGATCGTGGCGGCCTTGACCGCGGCGGCGCCTGCCGCGGCACAAGTTTCGCCCACGTCAAAGGGGGCCTGGCAGGTGCCGGCCAGGAGGATGCCGGCCACGGAAACTTCCACCGGGCGCAGCTTGGGGTGCACCTCCTGGAGGAAGCGGTCGGCGCCCACGGGAAGCTTCAGCTTCTCCACCAGATCGGTAATCGTGTTGGGTTCCTGGCCCACCGCCAGCACCACCAGATCCACCGGCACTTCCAGTTCCTCGCCAAAGGTCAAGCCATCTTTCACCTTGACCAGCACGGGGTGGCCCTTGGGGTCAGGATTTCGGCTGACCTGGGGCTCCTCGCCGGGATCGAAGCGGAAAAACACCACCCGGTTTTGGGCCGCCTGGGTGTAGAGTTCCTCCTGTCCCCGGCCATAGGTGCGGATGTCCCGGTAAAAATCAAAGACCCGGGTTTGGGGGTAGTTTTCCCGGATCAGGTTGGCGGCGTAAAGCGTAGCGCTACAGCAGGTGCGAGAGCAATACTCGTTCAGATAACCGCCGGCATTTTCCTCATGAATGCCTGGAATCTGGCGGCTGCCGACGCAGTGGATCATGGCCAGGCGTCGGATGGGGCGGCCGTGCAGCATCAAGGTGTCGCCGCCGGTCTCGGCTTTAGCCGCCAGGCGGATGAATTCCGGCAGGGTGACCACTTCAGGAAATTCCTGGGAGCCGTATTCCCCCGGCCGGGGTTGATAAGGCCGAAAACCTGTGGCCAGCACGATGACCCCGGCGTCCAGGTCGAACTCTTCCCGGCCGATAGGAATCGGTGCGGGCATGACGCCCACAAAGGGGACGAAGTCTCCTAAGCCCCGGCCGGAATGGCTCAGCCGTGCCACCTCATGGGCATATGCCGTGCCTGCGGGGGGCTGCTGTACCACTTTGAGCTTGAAATTGCCGATATAGCCCTCAAACCCCTCCACCTGGGCACAGGGGTAAACGGTGATGGCCGGATGCGCCAGGACGGCGCCGGCGAGTTCGCTGATGAGCCCGGCGGCTGTTTCTCCCCAGGGAGCCAGGCGGTCCAACTGCGCCACCTGTCCACCCAGGAAAGGGCTTTTTTCCACGAGGATCACGGGCAGCCCTCTTTCAGCCAATTCCAGAGCAGTTTTGAGACCCGCTACGCCGCCGCCGATCACCACGGCCTGCCGATGCACGTCCACCCGGATGGGTTCGAGGGCCTCAAGCATGCCGGCCTTGGCCGCGGCCGCGGCCACCAGCCGAGTGGCCTTTTCGGTGGCTTCGGCGCCGTGGTGCACCCAGCTCACCTGCTCCCTGAGGTTGGCGTGCTCGTAGACATAGGGGTTGGCCCCGGCCCGGATGAGAGCCTGGCGGAAGGTGGTTTCATGGAGACTGGGGGAGCAGGAGGCCACCACCACCCGATCTACCAGACCGCTTTGGAGATCTTCGATGATCAATTCCTGGCCGGGATCGGAGCACATGAACATATTGGCCCGGGCCACCACCACCCCCGGCACCTTGCGGGCCTGTTCACAGACCTTTTCCACGTCCACTTCGTCGGAAATATTGCCGCCGCAATGGCAAACGTAGACCCCAACCTTGCCTTCCGGGACCGGATCAGGGTGTTTTTTCTCCGCCATCAGCCTTTCTCCAGGGACACCCTTGGCCTTTTAGCCCTACGTAGGGCGCGTCTCACGCGCTATCTTTTGGTGCGTAAGACGCACCCTAGGGGTTCGGTGCGATTGACTCCTGCTGGCACATTTTCATCCACGGAGGTGACCAAACCCGTGGCCATGACTGTTTAGCTATCAGCTATCCGCTTTTAATAAAAACCTGAGCTCACTGCTCACTGCTCACTGCTTACTGCTTACTGCTCCCTGCTTACGGCTCACTTCCCGGGCCGCCAGATACCGGGAAGCCTCCATGGCCGCAGCGCCCGCTTCCACGATGCTGTCGACGATATCCTTGGGTCCGGCCGCGGCACCGGCGACAAACACGCCGTCTAAATCGGTCAGGGTCGGGGCCAGTTTGGGTTTCACGGTTTTAATGAATAGGTCCGTCCCGGTGGACAGGGCGCAGCGGCCTTGGGGCGCCCAACCCGGCAGCAGGCCCAGGGACAGCACTACCAGGTCATGCTCGGCCACCTGCACCCCGCCTTCGGCATCTTGGGATTCGTACCGGACCAGGACCGCACCGTTGTCGCCCGGGTCAAGATAAGCCACCTTGCCTTTGACAAAATTAACCCCCATGGCCTGGGAGTTTTGGAAGAACTGCTCGTAACCCTTGCCGAAGGCCCGGATATCCAGATAATAAATGGTGATATCCGCCAGAGGCAGGGACCCGGACAGGAGCATGGCCTGTTTGATGGCATACATGCAGCAGACCCTGGAGCAATACGGCACCCCCAAACTCTGGTCCCGGGAGGCGGCGCACTGGATGAAGGCGATGTTATCCGGCTCCATGCCGTCGTAGGGTCTGAGGGCGCGATTGTAAGGGCCGTGGGGCGCCAGCAATCGTTCCATCTGCAGGGCCGTAATCACATTGGGAATCTTCCCCTGGCCATACTGGGTCTTGTCGGC
>JAHIKF010000097.1 GCA_018897875.1 Pseudomonadota bacterium
TACCAGGGTTGATTCGCCGGCCCCAGCGGCGGGTTCCGGTAGAAGGTGGACACCCGGTTCACTTCCACCTCTTCCGCGGTGTTCAGGCGTTCCAGCGCTTCCGCCAACTGCCGCCGGGGGTCCCCCCAATTAGCCCCCAACCCCAGGTAAGCGATAACCGGACTCCGTTCGGTAATGGCGGCGAATCCCAAAGGCATACGGTAACCTTATCTTATTTTAGTTACTTGTTACAGGCTTTTTCGGCAAGGACTTGACCACCGGGATTAAGCCGGCGGCAATGCGCGCCGCCACCAGCCTGGAGCCCTGATCATTGAAATGGGCCACGTCACAGATATTTTCTTTAACCGGGGGAATCTCTCGGGCCAGGTCGATCACCAGCACCTGGTTTTGGGCGCCTACGTCCCGGATGGCTTGATTAAGCCGGTCAAAGGCGGCCTTGAATTCCGCATAGGTAATCCCCTGGCTAACTTCCAGGCTCCCCATCAACTTTCGGATCAACGGGTCGGGGGACTCCGTCAACCGGCTGGGCTGGGTCATGAGCACCGGCGTGATCTCCCGGGCCCGGCAGATATTGATGAAAGTTTGTAAGTTCAGGGAAAATTCCCGCACCAGCAAATCCTGGTCGATGGTGATTTTCTTACCCCTGACCCCGTGAAACTCATCCCCCTTCCCCTGGCGCCCGAAAGGGGACAATTTTTTCAATTCCCGGGCGAGGTTGGGAAAGGTCAGGTCCCTGACCAGGTGGAAGGTCTGCTCCAGGTCTTGGCCCACGGTCTTGAAATTGGGCGGTTTCTCCATGAGAGGCGAGCGCGAGGGATGGTCATTCCAATAGGTCTTATCGTACATCAGGATGGCCAGGTCGTTGATGTTTTCCATCAGGACTACAATGTCGGGCTTGAGGTTCACCACTTTGTTCAGCAGAACATTGAGGCAGTGCAGGGTGTTGTTGCCGCTGCGCCCGGCATTGTAGGAGTTCACCTTGAGGTGCGTCTGGCGTTCCAGCAAACGCCCCACCAGGTAGGGGAACCGGTTGTCCTCGTCCACGTAAACGCATTCGGTGGTGGAACCGCCCAAAAAGGCGATGGTCAGGTCGGGGTGGTCGTGAATTTTGGCGGGCATGATAAAGCCCTGGCGGTCCACCCGGAGCACATAGGGCTTCTGCACCAGGCCGTCGGACATCCGCATGGCCTCCTGGTTGGGCACCAGGACGTCCCGGTATAAGGGGTTGAACTCCCTCAGCTTAATAGAGCGTTGGATGCCGGTGGGATGAATCAGGCCATGGTTTTTACGGGCCAGAAGCTTTTCGGTCACCACCGCCAGGCCCCCGACCGCCAGGAGTACAAGAGCGCCAATTACCTTTTTAGGGTTTTTCTCCAGCCAGTTTTTGCGGTTTGATCTATTGTCCATCAGTTATGGGGTGCAGGCATTGGTTGAAAATTTATGTAGGGGCGGTTCGCGAACCGCCCCTACGGATGGACTTTCACGGTGAAACCTGCGGCTACCAATAATTACTTTTGATTGCAACTCGGTAGAACTTCTATCCCAGTCGCGCCAGGCGGGCCAGGGCCTCTTCCATCCGTTCCTTGGGCACCGTCAGGGCCAGGCGGACATAGCCTTCGCCCGGGGTCCCCAGGCCGTTGCCGGGGATGGTGACGATCCCGGCGGCCTCCAGCAGGTGGGTGGTGAAGCCCATGGAGGTGAAGCCCGGGGGCGTGGCCAGCCACACGTAGAAGGTGGCCTTGGGCAGCTCGACGTCGTAGCCCAAATGCTTCAGACCGCCCACCAGCAGGTCCCGGCGTTCCTGAAGTATGGCGCAATTTTCCCGGACGCAGCTCTGGTCCGAATCGAGGGCGGCGATGCCGGCAATCTGGATGGCATTAAAGACCCCGGAATCGATGTTGCTCTTGATCTTGCCCAGGGCGCTCAAAATCTCCCGGTTCCCCACCGCCATCCCTAAGCGCCACCCCGTCATGTTGTAGGTCTTGGACAGAGAATGGAACTCGATGCCGATCTCTTTGGCCCCGGGCGTCTCCAGAAAACTGGGGGGCTTGAAACCGTCGAAGGCCAGTTCGGTGTACGCGGCGTCGTGGACCGCCACAATCTGATGTTCCCTGCAGAAGTCCACCACCCGGGCGAAGAACTCTTTGTCCGCCACCGCCGCGGTGGGGTTGTTGGGGTAATTGAAAAAGAATGCCTTGGCGTCCCGGGCCACCAGCGGTGAAATGGCGTGCAGGTCCGGCAGGAAGCGGTTCTCCCGGGTGAGGGGCAAGAAATGGCAATAAGCCCCGGCAAACAGGGTGCCCATCTGGTAGACCGGGTAGCCGGGGCTGGTCATGAGGTTGATGTCCTCGGGGTTATTGATCCCCAGGGGCAGGTGGGCGATGCCCTCCTTGGACCCGATGAGGGTGAGGACTTCGCTCTCCGGGTCCAGGTCCACACCGAAGCGCCCCTGATACCAGCGGGCCACCGCCTCCCGGAAGAGGTTCATGCCGGAATAGGCCGGATAGCGGTGGGTTTCGCTATCATGGATCGCCTCTTCCATCTTCTTGACGATGAATAAAGGGGTGGGAAGGTCAGGGTCTCCCACGCCCAGGTCGATGATATCCACTCCCCGGTCCTTGACCTCGGCCTTCTTTTCGTCAATGGTTTTAAAGAGATAGGGGGGGATCAGGCCCAGGCGAGCCGCGGCTTCAAAAAATTGATTCATTTATTGTGCCCTTTCTGTGACTACGCGATTTCGTAACGTGCCGATACCTTCCACCCGGATTTCCACCACGTCGCCGGGGGCCATGGGGCCGATCCCGGCGGGGGTGCCCGTGGCGATGACGTCGCCGGGCCGAAGGGTCATGATCCGGGAGATGAACGACACCAGGGTGGCCACCCCGAAGACCATGTTGGCGGTGCTGGAATGTTGCCGGCGCTCCCCGTTCAGGTAAGCCTCCACCGTGAGGTTGTCCGGGTCCGGGATCGCGGTCTCGATCCAGGGCCCCAGGGGTGCGAAGGTGTCGAAACTCTTGGACCGGGTGAACTGCCCGTCTTGTTTCTGCAAATCCCGGGCGGTGACGTCGTTGATGGCGGTGTACCCTAGGACGTAGTCCCGAAAATCCTCTGCCTTGACGTGGCGGCAGGTCCGCCCCATCACCACGGCCAGTTCCGCCTCGTAGTCCACCCGCCGGGACATGGATGGGTAGACAATGTCCTCATCCGGGCCGATCACCGCGGTGGAGGGCTTCATAAAAATCAGAGGCTCCGAGGGCAGGGGGTGGCCGAACTCCGCCGCGTGGTCCCGGTAGTTCAACCCCAGGGCCACGATCTTCGTCGGTTCGCAGGGGGCCAGGAGCGTCACCTCCGGCAAGGACATGATCTCCCCGGTGGTATTTCCCAAACCATCGTCATAGGGAGTGCCCCATAAAACCGAAATCTTCTCGCCTTCCAGGATGCCGTAACCCGTCCGGCCCTCTCGTTCAAAACGCACGATGCGCATAATTAAGCTTTCAGCCGTCAGCAGTCAGCTAAAATCTCCCACTTGAGGTTTTGTTCTGGTTAAACCGCCATGGCCGTTTGGGGCCACCCCCAAATCATGAAATTCCTTGTAGGGGCGGTTCGCGAACCGCCCCTACGGTGGGATTTTCACGGTAAAGTCCATGTAGGGTGGGCACTGCCCACCATGATCATTATTTTCGGCGGGCGATGCCCGCCCTACATTTTACTTATATCAACCCTATTGCCGCGTTCCGAGAATAGAATGCCATTTCAAACCCAGAATTATTACCCCCCTTTTCTAAAGGGGGGCAGGGGGGATTATAATGCCTCTTCAATAATCCCCCTAAGTCCCTTGTTCTCGTTCCCAAGCTCCTGCTTGGGAACGCACTTTTCTGCCTAAGCTCAGCTTAGTACAGTGGTTCATAAATATGGTAACGTATTTCTTACTCCGTGAAGATCACTTCCCCCTCTACCTGACCCTCTCCCCCATTGGGGAAGAGGGGAAAAGATGGGACCGA
>JAHIKF010000098.1 GCA_018897875.1 Pseudomonadota bacterium
GCCCTTCCGGGTGTTGATGGACTCCTGGACGGCCACTTCGTCCGGGGTGCCGTATTTCAGGAAGCCGCCGGCCCCGGCGTAGAGGCCCTCGGTGTTCTCCCGCACCACCGCAAAATCGATGTCTTCGGGGCCCTTGTCCTTAAGAGGCGTCTCCACCCCGGGATAGAGGATCACGGGCCTGAGGTTGATGTACTGGTCCAGGGCAAAGCGGGCGTTGAGCAGGATGCCTTTTTCCAGGATGCCCGGGGCCACGTCCGGGTGACCGATGGCCCCCAGGTAGATGGCCTGGAACTGCCGCAGTTCGGCGATCACCGACTCCGGCAGGGTCTCGCCGGTGCGCATGTAGCGCTCGCCGCCCAGGTCGTAATAAGTGTAGTCGAATTTGAGCCCCGCCGGACCAGCCACGGCATTGAGGACCTTGATGCCCTCGGCCACCACTTCCGGGCCGGTGCCGTCCCCGGGAATGACTGCGATGTTATATGTAGTCATGCTGATTTCGCCTCCAGATGCTTGTTGACAAAGGCCATGAGACCGCCGTCCGACAGCAGTTCCTGCATAAAGGGCGGAATGGCCTGGCTAAGGTATTTTTTGCCGGTGGTCAGGTCGGTGATGACCCCGGTGTCCATGTCGACGCTGATGTTCTGACCATCCTTAATCTGGGCCGCGGCCTCGGGGCACTCGAAAATGGCCAGGCCCATGTTGAAGGCGTTGCGGTAGAAGATCCGGGCGAAGCTCCCGGCGATCACCCCGGCGAGACCCGCGGCCTTGAGCGCGATGGGGGCGTGTTCCCGGGAGGAGCCGCAGCCGAAATTTTTCCCGGCCACGATGAAATCCCCCGGCTGCATCTTGCTGACAAACTCCGGGTCGGCGTCCTCCATGGCGTGTTTGGCCAGCTCCATCGGGTCGGAGGTGTTGAGATACCGGGCCGGAATGATCTCGTCGGTGTTGACGTCGTCGCCGAACTGGTGCACTTTCCCTTTGAGTTCCATGCAAGGGTTTCCTTACTTTGGTTTTAATCTATCAAAATAACCATAAATCGCGCCAGGAGGCAAGGCTTTGAGAAAAATAATTGGGATCCGGGGGGTCCGAGGTTTTGCCCGGCTCTGATATGAAAAGTTATTTTAATCGGTGGCACAGGCTTTCCAGCCTGTGTCAAGACAGCAGGTTAGTTCAATGTGGGGCGGGCACTGCCCGCCTTAATTATGATCTCTTACTTTTCATGCTTTACGGGTGGACCAAAGAACCATGAGGAACTGCCTTGAAAAGATTTTGGTATCAGGGTGCGCACTGCGCACCACCAACGGGCAGGACGGTCGCCCTGCCAGACTTTTCATGATTTACGGCTGAGCCGAAGGCTCATGAATGATTGCTGGGAAAAGTTTTTAGTGGCACCGGCATCTTGCCGGTGCGGGCGAGAAGCCAAGCAGGGTGCGCACCGCGCACCCTGCTTGGCGGGCAGTGCCCGCCCTACGTTTAATTCCTCTCGTTTCCCAGCTCCTGCTGGGTAACGCCAATGGGTGGCGAAGCCCTGGTTGGCCGGGTGGTGCGCAGTGCGCACCCTACAAATACTATGCATATTCATGTCATTCTGAACGGAGCGCAGCGGAGTGAAGAATCTCGGCAGCTCTAAAAGAGAGATTCTTCGCTGTGCTCAGAATGACAAAAAATTGTCTTTTGATTGCTCAGTGGTATGGAAGGTATATCGGGGACGCGACCCCAGCCCTTTTTTTCTTGGTGGACTCGGCGCCTTTGAGGTTAAAATTAAAACCTATGCCGCCGCCGGAAAAACTCTTTATCTACGAAATCGAGGGCCGGGTCTATCCGCCGGACGACCTCACCGGGGCAGACTTCCTAGGCTGCTGGAGGGAGGGGGATCATTCGTACCTCTTCTTCCCCCGCCCCATGGAAGCGGCGGTCAAGGCCTGGGTGGCCACCCAGGAGAGCGCCCGCTATTCCTCCGAGAGCGTCATGAACTATGCCGACTGGGAGGGGGGCCAGCCCCTTATGAAAACGTCCATGGCGGGGTTTCATCTCTGTCCGGTGTGGGAGACCCCGGCCCCGGCTATTGGCGAGGTCGTCATCCGCATGGAGCCGGGCCTGGCCTTCGGCTCCGGCTTTCACCCCACCACCCGGACCTGCCTTACCCTGCTGCGCCGGGTGTATGATACGGAAGCGCCCCGGAAGGTCTTGGACCTGGGCACCGGCACCGGCATCCTGGCCTTAGCGTCCCTGGCCCTGGGGGCCCAACGGGTGGTGGCGGTGGAGTACAACGAACTGGCGGTGCGGACCTGTGCCCGGAACCTGAAGCATAATCAGCGCCGGGCCGAGGTGGACCTCATCCAGGCCGACGCCCGGGATTACGCCCACCTGGACGCCGGCCTGACCCTGGCCAACATCCACCTGGACGTGCTCCTGGACCTCCTCAACATCCCCGAATTTCTCCGCAAAGACTGGTACATCTTCTCCGGCATCCTGGGGACCCAACTGGAGGTTTTTTGTCAGCGCCTCAAGGGGACTCCCTTGAAGGAAGTGGAGACGCGGCACGAAAATATGTGGTTTGCGGTGCTGGCCCGGGGCCAGGGCCGCAGCCCCTAAAAGAAACGGTGGGGAGCGTCGGCTCATTGCATCACGGCGATGCTGGTCCCGCTGCTCTCTCAGTGCTCAATCTCCATGACCACGACGTTGGTGGTCCAACCGTTCGCACCTTGTGCACAAGCCGAGCAGCCCGATTGCCAGTGCCAGATGGACAGGTTGACCTCGCCCTTGGGCAATCCCGACCAGACCCCGGTGGCCCCATAAATATTCCAGGTAGGGCTGGCAACCAGTAGCGCGGCATTTATTCCGGCAACACTAGCCAGGTCATTGACTCGCAACTGGTAAAAACCCCAACCGCCGGTGGAACTGATGCTGTCCTGGTAGGTGATGACCAGATAGGAAGTGGGGCTCAGCTTGGTGTAGGTCCATTGGGGACTGTCCAGCTTGGCCCAGGTGTCGGTTCCCAGGGTATTGTTGGTGGTGTCGCTGGTGAAAACCTGGGTTTTCAGGACCTTTCCCGATGGCCCGCCGCCCGCGATGACGTAAAAATCGTCCCCCCAGGCCGGCGCCCCCGTCAGACATAAAGCCAATCCCAAAGCCACCATCACAAGGAAGCTACGTTTCACTTTCATTTACCTCCTAATCGGTTTGGTTTGACGAAAATTCCCTGGGATGACTTTAGACGATCTTTGAAATTTTTGTAACAATAAAATAGCCGCTGGAATGGAATGTTTTAACATTCAAAGCCTGGCCCCGTTTCCAAGCTGTGCTTGAGAACGTTTTATACCAGGTTGCTCTCAGAAAAGTATTGAGGTCCGGAGAATGGTTTCCCAAGGCACAAAAGTCCGTAGGGCGCGTCTCACGCGCCATTTTTGGTGCGTAAGACGCACCCTACGAAGGGAAATTACCTTTTTGAGCGCAGATTGGTATTACCCGCCAAGATTAGCTTGGCATATGGTCGTTCCCAAGTGCAACGTGGGAACGAGTCGAAACAGCTACTGCCAAGGGCATTGGACGCAAAAAAGGGGCCGGCAGCGCCACGGCCCCTCACGGGAAATTTCGAGTCGGTTAGGGCTAATGGTCCGGCCGCACCAACTGCCGGGGGCCGCTGCCGCCGGCGGGGCGCCAGTCTTTAGGCCCGCAGTAGGCCGTGAGGCGATCCAGTTCGCCTAACTCACTCAGGCGGTCGTAAATCATGGCCCAAACGCAGGGCACGTCGCATTTCAGGGTCATGGAGACCTCGCACTTGCCGCCCTGGGAGCCGCCGCAGGGGCCGTTGAGCAGGCCCTTGGCGCAGCGGGTCACCGGGCAGAGGCCGCCGGTCACGCCCAGCATGCAGTCGCCGCAGCCCTGGCAGCGCTCCTGCCACAGGCCGGTCCCCGAGGACTCCCCGATGAACATGGTGTTGAGGCCCGGCAGCACCGCCTTACCCGGCAGCCGTTCCGCCAGGCTCTGAATCCCGGCGCCGCAGGCGATGGAGAGCACTGCCTCGGCGCCTTCGGCCTTGTCGATGATGTCCAGGAGAAAATCTTGGATGCACTGGCGATCGACGCTTACCTCCAGGATCTGCATGTCTTTGCCTTCCAGACGGAATGCCATGTCCAGGGCCGCGGCCAACTCCGCCACCTGCTTGCGGCCGCCGCTCAGGCATTCCGCGGTGCAGGTGTCGCACCCGGCGATGAGAATTTTGCCAAAGGGGCGCACCATCTCCTTAATTTCGGAGAGGGGTTTTCTTTCACCAACAACCATAATTTCCGTCCTTTACAAAGATACCAAAATATAAAATTTCCCGGTGCGGCCAACTGGCCCACCGTGCATGACGTTATGCCAAATTTTAAGTATAAATTACCGCGACCAGGCTGGCAACTTTTCTTCGCGCTGGGGAGTACTAACCGCAGGTATTATGCCGTTCTCCATATTCCCCGGATAGATTCACCTGAGAAGGCTGTCAGGGCGACAATTGTTCAGGATCATAAGGAGGGGAAGTTACAATAAAAAGCGACCCGTAGGCCATTAAGCCCGCTGTATCTGTATTCTGTCTTGAAACACGTCAAAAGAAGCCCAACACTCAGTAGCCAAAGCCGTGCCTTTTGGCGGAAATCCTGCCTGAATAACCCTTTTTCCTTTCTGCTGGACAAATTGCACCGCAGGGATGAGGTCTGCATCTAAGCTTGCAAGCACAGCGACATCATAGGCATCCTGCCATGCCAAGCTAATCATGTCTGTCACGATGCGAGTATCTACCCCCTTTTCTATAGTAGCAACGATGGGAACCCCACACCCCGCATGTGGGCAGTGGGTAATAAGTTGATAGCAAATTGGACAGCGCGGTAGAGACCTTTGTGACCGTTTGATGCACTGCGCAATTATTCCTGGTTGCCTGTTTATGAAATTCGTCATCCAACTATAAAATTTAGTTCCTTCGGTTTTAGCATCGTATGAGGAATACAGGTGGCAAGCTCCATATTCTATCTGGTCCACTCCCAAAATTACCCTGCTTTTTTCCGCAAGCCATCTACCCAACTGAACCCAATCGACAGAAAAACGAAAATCAGGCAAGTTTCGTGCGGAAGCCTCTCTTTCATTGAGGGTCAACTGAAAATTCCAGTAATCGACAAAAACCCGAATAACCGGGAAACCTCGGGTCGGCGTTGTTGTCATATATCTCCCTCCTGAGTTCATCCTTTACAAACAATACAGGGAGCGCCGTTTTGCGGCCGCTCCCCGGGGATTCCATAATCGGCGAAGGATACCCTGTCACTCCGAGGGACAGGCTTCACCGATGGGCTTCAATAAATATATGGTAGTGGGTCAAATTAACCGTGTCAAGAGAATAATCGGGAAAAACAGAGAAAAACTTAAAAAATATAGGCACTCCTTTTTTTCAAAAAGACCATATTCTGTTTAGATCCCTTTGTCAATGGCGTTTGGTGAGGATGACAGCCTTTGAATGAAAATTTTATTTTGCTCCTATCACCTCTCATGGTATTATATCCCAATTTGCAATCGCTTGCAAAAATTCAAAATCAAATTAGGTCACTACCTCGCGCCGTACGCAAGTGCACTTGCAGATGTCCGGCTTTCGGGTCAGGCGACATTATGCCTCTGACCAAAATCAGCCGTCATGGAGGGGCGGGCCGCCCCCAATCCCCTTAAAAATGGTCGTAGGGTATGCCCATCAGCAGCCGGACGTGATCCTCGACGCACTCTTCCAGGACCTCCAGATTATAGCCCCCTTCCAGCACCGTGACCAGCCGGCCCCCGGCGGTCTCCTGGGCCAGGTCCAGCAATAACTGGCCCATCTCCCGGTATCCCTCCCGGCTCAGGTTCATGTGCGCCAGAGGGTCGTTGGCGTGGGCGTCGAACCCGGCGGAAATAAACACGAACTGCGGCGCAAAGGCCTGCAAGCGGGGCAGCACTTCCTTTTTCAAGGCCATCAGGTAGTCGCGGTCATCACTGTGGGGCGGTAAGGGCAGATTCAGGGTGAAGCCAAGGCCGGCGCCTTTACCCTCTTCCCGGCGGTAGCCGGTGCCGGGGTAGCAATGCTGGGGGTCTTCGTGCAGTGACACGTAGAACACCCGGGGGTCCTCTTCGAACAGATGCTGGGTGCCGTTGCCGTGATGGACGTCCCAGTCGATGATGGCCACCCGCTCCAAACCGAAGTGCTCCAGGGCGTAAACCGCGCCCAGGGCCACGTTATTGAAAAAGCAGAACCCCATGGCCCGGTCCCGCTCGGCGTGATGCCCCGGCGGCCGCACGGCGCAGAAGGCGTTGTCCACCCGGCCGTCCATGACCGCATCCACCGCCAGCAATACCCCGCCCACGGCCAGCAGGGCCGTCTGGTACGATTCCCGGCAGATGCCGCAATCGGCCACCATAAAGATCTCTCGGCCCTGCTCGCAGGCCGCCTTGAACCGTTTGATGTAAGCGGGGTCATGCAGACGCTCCACCCAGGTAAGCGGGGCGTAGTCGGGTTTGAGCCGCACCAGCAATTCCAGCAGGTCGTCGGACTCCAGGGCGCGATGAATAGCCTTCAGCCGATCGGAACGTTCCGGATGCCAGGCGCCCGGATCATGCGACAGGTAGCGTTGGTCATACACATAGCCGGTAGGACGCATCGGTCTCTCCTGAGTTTATCGGAGTGCCCGCCAGACGGGCCTTCTGAGGGTAACCCGCCGAACTGGTCGTTGTAAAGGCAATTTGGCGCCGGGGACCAGGGACCCGGCGGCCCCTGACCCCTGGTGTGACGCTTTTAATTAAGACAGTTCCCCTAATTAAGAAAAAGCTCCCATAAAGGCCAGTATTCTACCCCCCTTTTTTAAAGGGGGGTAGGGGGGATTATATAACCATCTGATAATCCCCCTAAATCCCCCTTTAGGAAAGGGGGACTCTAAAAGAGCTTTTGGGAGGTCCGGGCAATAATTGCCATACAATTTTTGCAGCACAACACTCGTTGCGGCAGAAATTCTTCCTCTTAGCGCAGGCGTTTTTCCACCACCTCCCAGTTGACGTTGTTAAAGAAGGCCCCGATGTAGTCGGCCCGTTTCAGCCCGTAGTCGGTGATGAAGGCGTGCTCGAAAACGTCCAGGACCAGAAGGGGATTACACCCGGCGGGATGCCCGCCGTCGTGTTCGTTGATCCACTGGTTAAAGAGGAGGCCGGACTCGACATCCTGGTACAGGATGACCCAACCGATGCCCCGCATGCTGGCGGTGGCCTTGAAATCCTTGGCGCAGGTCTCCACCGCGCCGAACTGCTCGGTCTTTTTCTTCACGAGGTTGGGGGCCCTGGCAACATCGCCGTCGCCCCCCAGGTTGGCAAAGTAGAGTTCGTGCAGCCGCATGCCGTTGAACTCCCACCCCAGGCGGCGCTTCAGTTCGGCAAATTCCGGGGTGCTTTCCCGGCCCTCTTTCACCATGCCCGCCAGCAGTTCCATAACCTTATTGGTGTTGGTGACGTAGCCCTGGTAGAGGGTGAAATGATTTTTGAGCAGCGTGTCGCTGAAACCCGGCATCCCTAATAAAAAAGCGAAATCTTTGGCGACATAAGGCATATATCCTCCTTGGCGGTCCTGGCGTCAGGACCTCGCTGGTTTGCTTAAAGATAGTGCCGGGATCAACCGATGCAAGGCGAGGGGGAATTTTCCTCTGGGAGAGTTACCATTTCCCGGGGTGAGTCCCACCAACCTGCGTCCGGGCAGACGCCCGCCTCAAGCTGCGGCCTACTCCGGCCTCTCTACGCCGTCCTTTTCGTTGCATCGGGGCGCTGGATTAAGTATAGTTATGAATCCTCAGGGTTTAGTCGGCAGATTCCAGGTCTTCCGGGTCCAGGAGGCCTTGTTGAATCAGGGCTGCTTCCACTTGAGCCAGGGCCTGTTTGAAGGCTGGATAGAGTCCCACCGCCAGGGACACCCCTTTGCGGGTGGGCACCCAGTCCCCTTCCTGGTCTCCCGGCACGTGGACCCGAATGTCAATGAGACGATGACCTTTAAACTCGGACAGGGAAAGGAAAACCGTTTCCCGGGCATTTTTGGCGACCTGACTGATGACTTCGGACATCATGTTCCCCCTGCTGACTGCCTTGACCGGCAGCTTGATTGGGAATTGACTTCGCCTAAATTCCCGACCCTGTCAATCCCTTTTTCCTATGCAACTCTATAATACATTAAGCAGACACAAAGAAACCTTCAAGCCCCTGACCCCCGGAAAAGTGGGTCTCTACGCCTGCGGGGTGACGGTTTACGACGACTGCCACCTGGGCCATGCCCGCTCCTGCGTGGCCTTTGAGGTCCTGGTGCGCTATCTCCGGCGCCGGGGTCTTACGGTCACCTGGGTGCGCAATTTTACCGACATTGACGACAAGATCCTGCGTCGCGCCCAGGAGATGGGGGTGGACTGGAAGGAGGTCGCCGAACGCTACATCGCCTCTTTCCAGGAGGACATGACCGCCCTGGGGGTGCCGCCGGCCCAGATCGAGCCCAAGGCCACGGAGCATATCCCCCAAATCCTCGACCTCATCCGGCGCCTGGAGGACCTGGGCTTTGCCTATGGCCATCAGGGCGGCGGGGGCGGCGACGTCTTTTTCCGGGTGCGCCGCTTTCCGGGCTACGGCAAGCTCTCGGGACAGAAAGTCGAGGATATGGAGGCCGGGGCCCGGATCGAAGTGGACCCCAACAAAGAGGATCCCCTGGATTTCGTCCTGTGGAAGGCGTCCAAGCCCGGCGAACCGGCCTGGGACAGCCCCTGGGGCCCCGGGCGGCCGGGCTGGCACATCGAGTGCTCCGCCATGAGCATGCAGTACCTGGGGGAGACCTTCGACCTGCACGGCGGCGGCCAGGACCTGGTCTTCCCCCACCATGAAAACGAACTGGCCCAGTCCGAGGCGGCCACGGGGAAACCGTTTGCCCGCTTTTGGCTGCACCACGGCCTGCTCACCATCAACGCCGAGAAGATGTCCAAGTCCCTGGGAAATTTCTTCACGGTGAAGGAGGTTTTGGCTCGCTTCCCGGCGGAGGTGGTGCGTTTCTTCCTCACCAACTGCCACTACCGCAGCCCCCTGGATTTCTCCGACGCGGCCCTGGACGAAGCCGAGACCGCCCTGCTGCGCCTCTATACCTGCCTGGCCCGGATTCAGGAGGTGCTCCGGCACTACCCGGACCTGAAACCCCAGCACCCCATCGATACCTATCCCGACAACCTGACCCTGGAGGAATTCCACCGGTTCGGGTCGCTGCGGGCCCGGTTCGACGCCGCCATGGATGACGACCTCAACACCGCCCAGGCCCTGGGCTACCTGTTCGAGACCGTGCGCCTGCTCAACCGCCTCCTGGAGGCGCCCTCCGCCGACCCGGGTTACCTCACCATCCTCGGGGAGATGGCCGCTGAACTGAAGGACCTGGGTGGGGTGCTGAACCTCCTGCAGGCCGACCCGTCGACCATGGTCGCCACCCTGCGCCAGAAAGCCGCGGACCTCAAAATCACCCCGGACGAAATCCAACAACTTATTGACCAACGCACCCAGGCCCGCAAGAATAAGGATTGGGCCACCGCGGATAAAATTAGGAAAAAACTATCTGAAATGGATATACTATTAGAAGATACCCCTCAAGGTACCATTTGGCGGGTAAACAGCTGAGGTGTACAAATGAAATTTAGAGTTATAATTGAACAAGACGAAGACGGAGTTTTCGTAGCCAATTGTCCTACCCTTCCCGGCTGCATTTCCCAGGGTAAAACTCGTGCCGAGGTGCATGCCAACATCAAGGAGGCTATCCAGGGTTATCTCGAAAGCCTTAAAAAGCACGGCGAGCCAATTCCACCTGCGATAACTGAAGAGATAATTGAAATAGCGGTATAGCGCTGCATTGTGCATTCACTTACCATGCACTATAAACTGCTGCATTGCCTTTGATCAGATAGTAATATTTATTTTTCTTAAAAATAGTCATTGATAACCAATGAAATTATTAGTATGAAAATATTTAAGTTGGTCTTAACCGACTACAATACCAGGCTCACTCTGCGTTGCGGACCTTTGAGTCACCCTGGATTTCAGGGAGGACTTTTTTTATGTCTGCAAAGCTGCCGGTAGTATCAGGCCGGGGTTTGGCCAAAGCATTGGCTAAAGTTGGTTACCTTCATGACCATCAGAAAGTCAGCCATATTATTCTCCGGCACCAAGCCCCACCGTACCGCCGCATAACTATCCCCGATCATAAAGAAATCGCCAAGGGAACTCTGAAACATATCATCCGGGAAACTGGGCTGACCGTGGAAGAACTTATTAATCTGCTATGATCCGGTTTTATCCTGGCAAAGACCAATCTCCATTGACTCTCCAAGGTTAACTGATTAGCATTCTAGTAAATTAATCAAGGAGGGACCTATGCCCACATTCCTGATGTTCGGCAAGTATTCGGCGGAAGGCGTTAAGGGAATCAGTTCTCAACGGACCAAGCAGGCGGCGGACTTGATCAAAAAACAGGGGGGTCAGGTAAAGGCCATCTACGCCATGCTGGGCATGGCGGATCTGCTTCTCATCGTGGACCTGCCGGGGGTGGAGGCGGCCATGCAGACCTCCGTGGCCCTGGGCCAATTGACCGGCGTCAGCTTCTGTACCCATCCGGCAGTGTCCGTGGAGGAATTCGATAAACTGATGGGCGGCAAATAGGGAAAGATAGAGTACTGGGGGAGTACCGGCGGGGCGATCCAACGGGTCGCCCCTTAATTTTCCTAAAATGTTATTATAAAAAAAACCGATATATCTTTTATATGGTTTCCGGTTTCCGGTTAAAACCCAGAACCCAGAACCTAACACCTGAAACCTAAACCCTGACCCAAATGCCCGATCAGTTCCATTTAGTCACCTCTTTCACGCCCGCCGGCGACCAGCCCCAGGCCATCCGGAAGCTGTTGGCCGGGGTGCGGGCCGGGCATCCCCACCAGGTGTTGCTGGGGGTCACCGGGTCCGGCAAGACCTTTACCATCGCCAACGTCGTGGCCCGGCTCAACCTGCCCACCTTGGTCCTGGCCCCCAACAAGACGTTGGCGGCCCAGCTCTACAGCGAGTTCAAGGAGTTCTTCCCGGAAAACGCGGTGGAGTATTTCGTCAGCTACTACGATTACTATCAGCCGGAGGCCTACGTCCCCCAGGCCGACCTCTACATCGAGAAAGACTCCTCCATCAACGAAGCCATCGACCGGATGCGCCACTCCGCCACGCGCTCTCTCTTCGACCGCCAGGACGTGATCATCGTGGCCTCGGTGTCCTGCATTTACGGTTTGGGCTCCCCCGAGGCCTACCACGGCATGCTCCTCTCCCTGGAGGAGGGCGCGGTTATGGACCGCCGGGAGGTGTTAAGCAAGCTGGTGGAGATTTTGTACGAACGCAACGACATCGATTTTCATCGGGGCACCTTCCGGGTGCGGGGCGACCGGGTGGAGATCTTCCCGGCCTACGAAGAGGACCGGGCCATCCGGGTGGAGTTTTGGGGCGACACGGTGGAGGCCATCCGGGAGATTGACCCCCTCCGGGGCCAGACGCTGCGGCAGCTCAAACGCGTCATGGTCTACCCCGCGTCCCACTATGTCACCCCGGACCTGGTGCGCCGCCAGGCCATGGCCGCCATCGAGGCGGAATTGGGCCCGCGGCTGGACTGGTTCCGGGAAAACGGCAAATTGATCGAGGCCCAGCGCCTGGAGGAGCGCACCCGCTTCGACCTGGAGATGATGAAGGAGCTGGGCTACTGCCACGGCATCGAGAACTATTCCCGGCACCTCACGGGCCGGGCCCCGGGGGAGCCCCCCCCTACCCTCCTGGATTACCTGCCCCGGGAGTCCCTGGTGGTCATCGACGAGTCCCACATCACCATCCCCCAACTCGGGGGGATGTTTCGCGGCGACCGGTCTCGTAAACAGACCCTGGTGGACTACGGCTTCCGCCTGCCCTCGGCCCTGGACAACCGCCCCTTGTGCTTTGAGGAATTCGAGGCCCGGGTGCGACAGCTCATCTATGTCTCCGCCACCCCCGCCCCCTACGAAGTGAACCAGTCCGAAGGCCGGATCGTGGAGCAGATCGTGCGCCCCACCGGTCTCATGGACCCCCGGATCGCGGTCAAACCCGCGGCCAACCAGGTGGACGATCTCCTGGGGGAGATCCGGATTCGCCTGGCCAAAGGCGAGCGGGTGCTGGTCACCACCCTGACCAAGCGCATGGCCGAAGACCTCACCGAGTACTACCAGAACCTGGGCCTCAAGGTGCGCTATCTCCATTCCGACATCACCACCCTGGAGCGCATGGATATCCTCCGGGATTTGCGCCTGGGGGTCTTCGACGTGCTCATCGGCATCAATCTCCTGCGGGAGGGGCTGGATCTGCCGGAGGTCTCCCTGGTGGCCATCCTGGATGCGGACAAGGAGGGTTTCCTGCGCTCGGCCCGCTCCCTCATCCAGACCTGCGGCCGGGCTGCCCGGAACGTCAACGGCCAGGTCCTGTTTTACGCCGACCGCGTGACTCCGTCCATGGCCGCGGCCTTAGAAGAAACCAACCGGCGGCGGGGCGTCCAGGAGGTTTATAACCGGGAGCACGGCATCACCCCGGAAACCATCCAGAGCCGGATCAAAGACGTCCTGGCCTCGGTGTACGAGGCCGATTATCTCACCGTGCCCCTGGCGGCGGAGGAGCAGGCGCTCTACCTGACCGAAAGGCCGGAGGCGGCGATTAAGCGCCTGAAAAAGGAAATGCGGACCGCGGCGAAGAAGCAGGAATTCGAGCGGGCCGCCACCTTACGAGACCGCATCCGGACCCTGGAGGCGGAGAATTTGAAGTACGGGGGGTAATGTTTTGAGGGGAGGACCGGGGGAAAAGCATTCCCCCGCCCTCCCCTCAAGCTCCCCTCCCATCCCCCTGTATGGGGGTTGGGGGTGAGGGTTTGGGAGAGGGATTGTAAGTGGCCGTCGGCCCCTGGCCCCCTTTCCTAAAAGTTATGTCAGGGTGCGCATCGCGCACCGAAATCTTTATGGTGCGCGGTGCGCACCCTACACCTTAGAAGAAATAATTCAGGGGCTGAAAGCGGCGGCGGATCGCCCAGGCGAAATAGAGGTTGAAGATCAGCATGTTGAGGGCGTAGGGGGCCCGGTGGAAGCGCTTGAGCATGGACAACGGCGAATAGAACTGCCGGTTGGCGCGCCAGTAGCCCTCCTCCAGTTGCCGGGCCGTCATGTGCTTGGGGTGATAAACTACCTGGAAGCCGGTGTAATGGGTCCAGTCGTGGTCGAAGATGCGCCCCTCCTGGAGTAATTGCGACTGCACCCTGGTACCGGGTCGGGGGGCCAGGATGAACATGAACGCGGCCGGGGCCTTGACGCGGTTGAGGAAATCTACCGTGGTCTCGAAGATCTCCGGCCGGTCGCCGTCGAGCCCGAACATGACGTTGATCGAAAAGCCGATGCCCCGGTCCCGCAAACCTTTAAGCTGGCGTTCATAATCCGTGATCTTATTCTGTTTTTTGTTGATGGCCCGGAGACTCTCCGGGCTGATGGACTCCATGCCGATGTTCACGTGGCGGCAACCGCTGCGGGCCAGGAGGTCCAGCACCTGCGGGTCATCCCCCACGTTGGCCGTGGCCAGGCAGGCGTAATTCAGCTTCAGAGGGAGGAGGCGCTCCATAATCTCCATGGCGTGGCCGCGGTTGGCCACGAAGTTGTCGTCCACGAAGTAGATAAAACCGCTGTCGGTTAAGCGCCGGATCTCCTGGATTTCGTGAATCACCTCATCCACGGGGCGGTGCCGGAACTTGCCCCCATAAACCTGGGTAACTTCACAAAAGCTGCAATTATAGGGACATCCCCGGGTAGTCTGGGACGGGATGTTCCAGACCTTGTAACGCTTGAGATCCAGCAGATCATAGCGCGGCACCGGCAGGTTTTTCAGGTCCGAAAGTTTCTCCGCCTGATAGCGGGGCTGGAGGCGCCCGGCCTGGAAATCCCGGAGGAGCCGGGGCCAGGCCTCTTCGGCCTCTCCGATCACCAGGGCATCGGCATGGGCCTGGCATTCTTCCGGGGCCAGGGTGGCGTGGAAACCGCCCATCACCACCGGGGTGCCTCGGCGGCGAAAACCCGCCGCCAGCTGAAAGGCCCGGGGGGCCTGGTGGGACATGAAGGTGAGGCCCACCAGGTCGCAGTCTTCCCGGAAGGTGATCTCCTCCAGCATATCGTCTTTGATCTCTACCCGAATGTCGCCGGGGGTCAAGGCCGCCACATAAGGCAAAGTCATCCCCAGCAGCCAGCGGCTCTGGCGGCGGTCCAGGCGGCCGTTTTCCCGGTAACCCGAAGCTTGGATCAGCAGTATTTTCACGATCAGTCAAACCTATGCCGGCTGGGCGCGGTTCCGGCCCCGTAACCGCGGTTGATAATGCACCTGGCGCGGTTAAAACTTCCCGCGGATTGCTCTCGTCAGCCGGATGATATCAGATAACTGGCCGGGAGTCAGCTTTTCTCCTTCTCTCATGAGGCCGGCACAGGGCTCGGCCGGTGAGCGGCGGGCTGACCCGGTTAAGGTCTTTTATAGGGAATGTCAATAGTATTTTCCGTTATGAAACATGCTCCAAGAACCTATACTCGTTGCCAAAAGTTTTTTCCGATATTGGAATCACTCTAATCCCCCCTAACCCCCCTTTAGAAAAGGGGGGAACTATAAGGAATAGCTATTAAAGTCCCCCTTTGAAAAAGGGGGATTTAGGGGGATTTAAAAATCAGTAACCGGAAAGAATTTTTAGCAACCGATAGAGTTGGGAGCGGGGGGCAGATCCGGCTAATTCCCTTCAGGCCTCCATCCCCTTGAACCCGTCCAATTCCCCGGTATCCTTCAGCTTGAGGAACTCCTGGAGGAGTTGCTTCTGTTGCTCCGAGAGCCGGGTGGGGGTTTGGAGGTCCACGACTACTACCAGGTCGCCGGCGGGTTTGCCCCGCAGGCCGGGCAAACCCCGGCCGGGAATGCGCAGGGTGGCCCCGGGCTGGGTGCCGGGGGGAATGGCCAGGCGGGTTGGGCCCGTCAGGCTGGGAACCTCAACTTCCGTCCCCAGCGCCGCCTCGACGAAGGAGACCGGGGCCCGGTAATAGAGATCTTTGTGCTTGCGGGTGAAGACGGGATGGTGGGCGACACACACTTCCAGGTAGAGATCCCCCGGGGGCGCCCCGCGGGTCCCCGCTTCCCCTTCTCCCCGGAGACGCAGGCGGGTGCCCGTATCCACCCCCGGCGGGATGTGCACCTGGATCTGCTTTTTCTCGCTGATGACCCCGGCGCCCTGGCAGACCGGGCATTCAGAAGTGATGATGGCGCCGGCCCCCTGGCAATCGGGACAGGTGGTGAAGATTTTCAGGAGCCCCTTGGACTGGCTGACCTGCCCCGTAGCCTGGCAGCGGGAACAGGTCTGACGCGGGCTGCCGTCGCCCTGGCACTGCGGGCAACTGACGCGGCGTTCCACGCTCAGGCAGGTATCCATACCTCGGGCGGCTTCCTCCAGGGTCAGCACTACCGGCTGTCGCAGGTCCGCGCCGGGTTGGGGCTCATCCCATCGATCCCGGGAGCGTCCGAAACTGAAGAAATCCTCGAAGGCCTCCCCGAAAGAGCTGAAGATATCTTCGAAACCGCTGAGGCCGCTGATGTCCAGGCCCGCTAACCCGGCATCACCGTAGAGGTCGTAAAGCTGGCGCTTTTCCAGGTCGGCCAGAACCTGGTAAGCTTCGGAAATCTGTCTGAATCGGTCTTCCGCTACCTTATCCCCGGGGTTCTTGTCCGGGTGATACTTGAGGGCCAACCGCCGGTAAGCGGTCCTGATTTCCTCTAGGGGAGCCTCACGAGAGATCTCCAAGATTTCATAATAGGTCGTCATCCAGAAACAACCACAAGCCCCTCGGAATTATCAATGTCGGCTCACCGTTATAATTGCTCATAATTGTGATCATCCGACTAACCATTGTCAAGGATGACCATGAAGTGTTGTCGGCGAAATCAGGCAGATTCTTTGGAGGCAGGCACCAGACGACAGAGACGGTCGCGCAGGTCAGGGGACAAGTCGTACACCGCCACCACCTTGGAGCGGCTCTGGGCGCCCAGGGTGAGTTTGAAGGAACTCTTGGGGAGGTTGAGGGATCGGGCCAAAAAGTCGATAAGTTCCCGGTTGGCTGCGCCTTTTTCCGGCGGGGCCGCCAGCCGGACCTTGAGGCGGTCGCCGTACAGGCCCACCACCTGGGTGCGCTGGGCCCCGGGCACCACCGTCAGGCGCAGCAGGTATCCCTGACCGGTAGGCAGAAAAAAAGGGGTCATGGGGCGGGTTCATCCGCCCTCAGCCGATCCGGCGGGCCAGGTCATACAACGTGGGGACCAGGAAGCGCTGCAGGAAAACGATGCCCAGCAGGACCAGCAGCGCGGAGAAGTCCAGACCGCCGAAGACCACGGGCACCCGGCTCCGGACCCACCCCAGGACCGGTTCGGTGACGTTATACAAAAACCGGACAATGGGGTTATACGGGTCGGGATTGACCCAGGTCAGGAGAGCCTGGGCGATGATCAGCCACATGTAGATAGTCAAGGCCAGACTCAAAATGGAGGCCAGAGCGTCGATCAGGTGTCCAAGGGCAAACATTTTTCAGGTCTCCGCAGCGCTAAGTATTTAGGATATATATAGACCCGGGACCGCGCCCTTGTCAAGCCCGCCTCCGGGGTCACCGCCACCCGGGCCGTCCCCGCGGCCCGGCCCGGACCATTGCATAAGCTGTGGTCTTTTCTTATCATTAAAGATAATTGTGTGGCGCCGGTTGCCAGCCGGGTATCCGATTCTCGGCAAGAATATCTCACCCTGGACCAGAGAGAAGAGTGATTTTGACCATGCCCCAGCTTAGGCGGAAGCCGAAATGAACCCGGTACGGTTTTCCACCTTTGCGGCCCTGCGCCACCGCAATTTCCGGCTGTTCTACTCCGGCCAGATGGTCTCCCTCACCGGCTCCTGGATGCAGTCCGTGGCGTTTAGCTGGCTGGTCCTGGTGCTCACCGACTCCGCCTTTTACCTGGTCCTGGTGGGGGCGCTCCAGACCCTGCCGGTGCTCATCTTTTCGTTTCTCGGCGGGGTGGTGGCCGACCACACCTCCAAGCTCAGGCTGCTCTTCATCACCCAGGCCGTTCTCATGCTCCTGGCCCTGGTCCTGGGAGTGCTGGTGGAAGTCAAAGTGGTCCAGCTCTGGATGCTCTGCGCCCTGGTCTTTCTGTCGGGCACGGCCATGGCCTTTGACATCCCGGTGCGCCAGGCCTTCATCGTGGACCTGGTAGGCAAACCGGACCTGCCCAACGCCATCGCCCTCAACTCCACCCTGTTCAACGCCACCCGGGTGATAGGACCGGCGGTGGGGGGCGTGATCATCGGCGCGGTGGGCATGGCCAACTGCTTCTTCCTCAACGCCGCCAGCTTTCTGGCGGTGCTCCTGGCCCTCATGCTCATCAAGCTGCCTCCGAACCAGGCCGTGCCCTGGAAGCCCTTCCTCCGGGCCTGGAAGGAACTGCTGGACTACCTGCTGGATCGCCGGGAACTGAAGCTGATCCTCCTGCTCATGACCACCGCGGCGGTCCTGGCCATGCCGTATTTCGTGCTGCTGCCCATCCTGGCCCGGGATACCCTGGGGGTAGGGCCCCGGGGCTTCGGTCTGCTCATGGGCATGAGCGGCCTGGGGGCCTTTGCCGGTGGGCTCACCCTGGCCCGGCGGCTCACGCGTCGCCCGCCCATGCCCTCGTTTCTGGCGGGCCAGGGCCTGTTCCTCCTGGGGCTGATGGGGCTGGGGCTCTGCCGCAACTATTACGCCGCCCTGGGCTTCATGGCGCTGGCCGGGTTCGGCCTGGTGACCCAATTGTCCACCGGCAACAGCCTGCTGCAACTCCACGTGCCGGATGAACTGCGGGGCCGTCTCATGAGCCTGTTCGGGGTCATCGTCATGGGCTTCGCCCCGGTGGGGAGCATCTTGTACGGCGTCACAGCCAACTACGTCGGCGCCGGCCCGTCCATCACCGGGGGGGCCTTGATCGCCTTCGTGGTAGCCGGGTTCGTGCTCCTGAAAAACCCGGACCTGCGCCATTTCGGCTTCACCGCGCCGGAACCCCCGCCGGCTTCCGGCCCCATTCCGCCTGTCATTACGCCGTTTAGCGGCTAATTTTTGAGCTTTTTACGGGTTTATAGCGAATGCCAGAAGTGCCTTCCGATAGCGGCATCATTCTAATCCCCCCTAACCCCCCTTTAAAAAAAGGGGGGAACTATAAAGAATAGCTAATAAAGTCCCCCTTTCGAAAAGGGGGATTTAGGGGGATTTAAGAACCGGCACCTGGAAGGAATTTATGGCAAACGCGATAATATGATGATGGCAAATTAACGCTTCTTCTGGCTTATTTCTCGGACCGGGGAACTTTATTTTAAAGCCAGCCCTGGTTATAATCCTGGTAATCATAGAGATGCGGATACGTGGGTGGCAGTACCCGGGGAGCCGGGGACATTCAGCTACACCTCTCCAATGGATCAGTCAATGCGGGTTCTCTTAATTAACAGCAATCTGAAGGATGACATA
Source organism: Pseudomonadota bacterium (assembly GCA_018897875.1). GTDB lineage: Bacteria > Desulfobacterota > Desulfobaccia > Desulfobaccales > 0-14-0-80-60-11 > 0-14-0-80-60-11. Next base: position 18,639 of record JAHIKF010000098.1, read on the forward strand.
TTAGCAGCACCCCCCATCGGCCTTTGCTATGTAGCCAGCGCGGCTGAGGTAGCCGGTCATGAGGTGAGAGTTCTTGATCTCTGCTTTAAACAGCGGATCGGACAGGAACTGGAAAAAGCCATCATCGGCTTCTCGCCGCAGGTAATCGGCGTCTCATTGCGGAATCTCGACAATGTCAACATGCTCCGCTTGATTTCCTATCTCCCGTCGGCACTCGAGATTGTTCAAAAGATCCGCTCCCTAACCGACGCTCCCTTAGTGCTGGGAGGCTCTGGAGCCAGTCTTGACCCCCAAGGGGTCTTGGAATTTCTGCACGGGGATTACGTGATCGTATCAGAGGGGGAGACGAGTTTTGTGGCCCTCCTTGAAGCCCTGAACCGGGGTGAATCTCCTGCCGATATACCGGGAGTGGCAATGTGGCGCCAGGGGAAGTTCCACCTAACCCCGCCCCAATTAACCTCCTTCCCCTCGGGAAATCCACGCCTGGCGAGATGGGTTGACCTTACGCCTTACGAAAAGATGGGGGCCAGTTATACCATTCAAACCAAGCGGGGCTGCAGGATGCGGTGCATCTATTGCACCTATAATCAGGTACTGGAAGGAAACCATCTCAGATTACGTTCTCCGTCGGAGGTGGTCGATGAGATAGAGGAGGCCTTTTATCAATTCAAGCCCGAGACCTTTGAAATCGTGGACTCCGTCTTTAATGACCCCCTAGACCATTGCCAGGAAATTTTAGAAGAAATCATCCGGCGACCCTGGAAGGCCCGGTTTACCACTATGGGCGTAAGCCCCAAAAATCTGGATGGCCAATTTCTTCACCTCATGCAACTGGCTGGGTTCACCTCTTTTATGATCTCACCCGAATCGGCCTCTGAGACCATGCTGACCAATTATCAGAAGGGCTTCGGTGTGGAGGATCTGCGCCGGGCTGCCGATGCTATCAACCAGTTCTCTTTCCCAGTGCTCTGGAATTTTCTCATCGGCGGCCCGGGTGAGACCAACCGCACCCTTCAGGATACCTTAGACTTCATTGAGCAGTATTTGGTCCGGAAGAAAGGACCGCCTCAAAACTTGGCCAATATCTTTTTAGGGGTGAGAATCTATCCAGGCACGAAGCTCTGGCAAATAGCCCTAAAGGAGGGCTTCGTTCACGACCAATGCAGCCCACTCAGACCTCTCTGGTATCTGTCCCGGGAACTTGACCTGGATGTGACCATGCGTCAGTTGCATGAGGCTGCCTGCCGCTGGCCCGAGATCGCCTTAGGTGGTATGGAAAAGTATCTGCCGCTCACCAAGACATTCGGGGTCATCAGAAAAATTTTCCCCTTCCCCAAGCCCTACTGGCAACACTTGCTCTGGGTCAATCAACTGCTCATCAAATTAGGTGTGCGCTACCTGTTCCACGCCGTCGGCGTTCCAACCCAACTGCGTGAGTACTTGAAACTCCAGGGTAATATGCCAATCTCGGCGCCGGTAGCAGATAAATAAAACCGATCATGACGCCCAGCCCCGTAGGGCGGGAAAGCGAAGCGCATCCCGCCTGTCTGTTGCATTATTCAATTTCCAGACGCCGAACCGGAACGGGCAAAATAACGATGGCCTCGACCGTGAATAGTCGGCGTTGACGGGCTGCCATGAACGACACCCGCAGATTGCCAATGGGTTCGGTCAAGAATTTTCGGCGGCGTTCCAGGAGTGTGGCCGTGAAAAAGAACCTGCCTTTAGGAACAAAGGCGCGTATGTATTGAGCCTGATTTTACTTTAACTCCATTCCTGAAGGCGGGATGCGCTTCACTTTCCCGCCCTACGTGAACTGCGTGAGTACTTGAAACTCCAGGGTAATATGCCAATCTCGGCCCCGGTAGGAGTTAAGGAGGACCTATCATGAAGCCAAGCCCGGAAAGCCCGGTCTTCCCTGGCCTGGCCGATTTCTCCTTGGCCCTGCCTCCAGGCTCGCTTTTGCTTAAAAAATTGATATTTGAGCCGCTAATCATCGCGGTTTGAGGGCTGAGAAATTGTGGTTGAAAGCCATGGGTTCGTTTTGGGGGCCAAATCGGGCCGACTGGCGCCCCCATGCCGCCAACCGCGAGGTTATTGCTCTCCCAAAAACCCTTGTCAAACCTCGATAGTTCTGTTATAAACAATGGATTTGAAAAATTCTCACGCGCTAGTTTTGGGCGGGCTGGTGCCGACCACTGTGGGTCGGTGGCCCCGCCGGCGCCGGCGCGGCGGACCAACCAGGAGGCAGTAATCATGTCGTATGTCACCATGAAGGAATTGCTGGAGGCCGGGGTGCACTTCGGCCACCAGACCCGCCGCTGGAACCCCAAGATGGGGCCTTACATCTTCGGGGCCAGAAACGGCATCCACATCATCGACCTGCAAAAGACCGTCCAGTTCTTTAAAACCGCCTACAACTACGTGGTGGACACGGTGGCCAACGGCGGCATCGTCTTGTTCGTGGGCACCAAGAAGCAGGCCCAGGACGCCATTGCCGAAGAGGCCAAGCGCTGCGGCATGTTCTACGTCAACCACCGGTGGCTGGGAGGCATGCTCACCAACTACCAGACCATCAGCCGCTCCATCAAGCGCCTCAAGGAGTTTGAGGCCATGAAGGAGGACGACACCCTCAAGCGCTTTCCCAAAAAAGAAATTTTGATGATGGAAAAGAAGGCCGCCAAGCTGGAACGCTCCCTGGGCGGCATCAAGAATATGGGCCGCCTGCCGGACATCGTCTACATCGTCGACCCCCGGAAGGAAGACATCGCGGTGGCGGAAGGTCAGAAGACCGGAATATCGCTTTTGGCCATTGTGGACAGCAACTGCGACCCCACGGAAATCACTTTTCCCATCCCGGGCAACGACGACGCCATCCGCGCCATTCGCCTGCTCACCTCCCGGGTAGCCGACGCGGTGTTGGACGGCAAGAAACTGGCCGAAGAACGGCGCCAGGCCATCACCGACAAGGAGATGGCCGAGGCCGAGGCTGAGGCCGCGGCTGAGATGACGCCGGCGGTGGAGGCCCCGGCCCCGGAAGCGGCGGCGGCGGCGGAACCCGAAGCTTGATGGGAAGCCCTGGCAGTGAATAAGCTTTAAGGGGTTCTTGGTTGACTTAAGACACCACAAACGGTAGGCGCGGGGCGTACTCCGCCCCTACCGTGGCCGTTTGCAAGAGAGTCGCATCTTTGCCGATGCGGTCTCGGTGGGGCAAGGCTTTTGCCGCCTTTTGTCTCCTTTTTCCGTCTGAGGTCAATAAGAACCCTCCATTATAAGGAGGCACACGTTGGAAATTACGGCTGAACTGGTAAAAACCCTGCGTAACAAGACCGACGCCGGGATGATGGATTGCAAGAAAGCCCTGAAAGAAACCGGCGGCGACCTGGAGGCGGCGGTGGCCTACCTGCGCCAGAAGGGCCTGGCCGTGGCCAGCAAACGCGCCGACCGGACCACCTCCGAAGGCGCGGTTTGGGCCTCCATCGCCCCGGACCAGAAGTCCGGCCTCCTGCTGGAGGTCAATTGCGAAACCGATTTTGTGGCCAAGACCCCGGCCTTTGTGGAGTTAGGCGCCAGGCTGACGGAGCATTTGGCCGCGGTGGCCTTAGAGAGTGTGGAAGAACTGCTGACCCAGCCCTGCCCGCATCAGGCGGGCCTCACGGTGAGCGATTATCTTAATGAAGTGATCGCCAAGACCGGAGAGGCCATCCGCATCCGGCATTTCGCCCGCTTTCAGGGCGATTTGGTGACCGCCTACATCCACCACGGCGGCAAGATCGGGGTCATGATAGAGTTGAGCGGCGGCGGCAGCGCGCCCGAGGCTCTGGCTGCGGCCAAAGACCTGGCCATGCAGGTGGCCGCCACTGCCCCTGTGGCCGTGGGCCGGGAGGAAATTTCGCCGGAGCTCATCGCCAAGGAAAAGGCCATCTACGAGGCCGCGGCCAAAGAGAGCGGCAAGCCGGACAAGATCATCGAGAAGATGGTCATCGGCCGCGTGGAGAAATTTTTTAAGGAGGTCTGCCTGGTGGAACAACCCTTCGTGAAGAACTCCGACATTACCGTAACCCAATTTCTCAAGGAAGTGGGCGCGTCTCTGGGGAGCAAGGACCTCAGAGTCAAACGGTTCACCCGCTTCCAGGTGGGCGCCTGAGCTCGGGACCCATGGCACCGGCGCCCCTCAAATATCGCCGCATCCTTCTCAAGGTGAGCGGCGAAAGCCTGGCCGGGGAGAAGAAATTCGGCCTGGACCCCGCCACCCTGAGAGCCATCGCCCGGGAAATCAAGGACGTGGCTGACCTGAAGGTGGAAATCGGCATCGTGGTGGGCGGCGGCAACATCTTCCGGGGCCTGGAAGCCAGCGCCCAGGGGATTGACCGGGCCGTGGCCGACAACATGGGTATGCTGGCCACCGTCGTCAACGCCCTGGCCCTCCAGGACGCCCTGGAAAAAGCCGGGGTGCCCACCCGGGTCATGAGCGCCATCACCATGAACGAGGTGGCGGAGCCCTATATCCGCCGCCGGGCCATGCGCCATCTGGAAAAGGGCCGGATCGTGGTCTTCGGCGCCGGCACCGGCAGCCCCTATTTCACCACGGATACCGCCGCGGCCCTGCGGGCCACCGAGATCGGGGCCGTGGCCATTCTCAAGGGCACCAGGGTAGATGGCATCTACGACCGGGACCCGGAAAAAGACGGCCAGGCCGTCCTGCTCCCCCGCCTGACCTATTTCGACGTCCTGGAAAAATCACTCCGGGTCATGGACAGCACCGCCATCACCATGGCCATGGAACAACATATCCCCATCATCGTCTTCAAAATGCTGGAGCCGGGAAATATGAAAAGAGTGGTGCTCGGAGAAGAAGTGGGTACCATCGTGGAGACGCACGGCGATGAAAGATGAGGTTCTCAACGAAACCAGACGTAAGATGGACAAGGTCCTGGAGGCCATGGCCCGGGACCTCTCACGGGTGCGCACCGGGCGAGCTTCCGTCGCCCTGCTTGAAGGGATCAAGGTGGAATGCTACGGCACTACCATGCCCCTGGACCAGGTGTCTTCCCTGGCGGCGCCGGAGAGCCGGCTGCTCACCATCCAACCCTGGGACTCCTCCGTGTTAGGCGATATCGAAAAGGCCATCCTCAAATCCGACTTGGGGCTAAATCCGGTCAACGACGGCAAGATCATCCGCCTGCCCATTCCGGCCCTCACCACCGAACGCCGGAAGGATCTGGTGAAGATGGTGAAAAAGATGGAGGAAGAGGCCAAGGTGGCCTTGCGCAACGTTCGCCGGGAAGCCAACGAAGATTTCAAAGAGATGAAGAAAGAGAAAATCCTGGCCGAAGACGACGCCCACCGGGGCCAGGATGAAGTCCAGAAGATCACCGATGAATACACCAAGAAAGCGGAAGTCCAGGCAGCCGAAAAAGAAAAGGAGATCATGTCCTTTTAAGGGGCCGGAGGACCGCCTTGACTGACTATTCCATGGCTCTGGACCCCCAAAAAATCCCCCGTCACGTCGCCATCATCATGGACGGCAATGGCCGCTGGGCCCAACGCCGGGGGTGGTACCGCGTTCGGGGCCACGTGGCCGGCATGGAGTCGGTCCGGGTGGTGACCCGCCTGGCCCGCCGCCTGGGCATCTCTTACCTCACTCTGTTTGCCTTTTCCGAAGAAAACTGGCAGCGCCCGGCCATGGAAATCAGGGTCTTGATGGCCCTGATGCGGAGTTATCTGCGCCGGGAACTGACGGAGATGCAGGATAACCAGATTGCCCTCAAGGCCATCGGGAATCTGTCGCAGTTGCCCGAGCGGGTGCGGCGGGAACTGGAAGAGACCATCGCCGCTACCGCCGCCGGCGACCGGATGGACCTGACCCTGGCCCTGAGCTACGGCGGACGCAGTGAAATCGTCCATGCGGTTCAAAGCCTGGCCCGGGATATCGCCGCAGGCCGCCTTAAGCCCGAAGACATCGACGCCGCCCGGTTTTCCCGCTCCCTCTACACCGCCGACATGCCCGACCCCGACCTCATCATCCGCACCAGCGGCGAGTACCGCCTGAGCAACTTCCTCCTCTGGCAGTCGGCCTACACCGAACTCTACGTCACCGACACCCTGTGGCCCGACTTCCGGGAGGCCGAACTCCTCAAGGCTCTGGAAACCTACCAGCATCGGGAACGACGCTTCGGCCTCACCCAGGAGCAGATCGAGGCGCTGGAGGCCTAAAACTCCCGGCATTGAGAAGTGTAGGGTGCGCCCCGCGCACCATATCTTTCTGTTTAAATCTCGTTCCCAAGCCTAAATCTCGTTCCC
>JAHIKF010000099.1 GCA_018897875.1 Pseudomonadota bacterium
ACGGCCTCATAAATCTCGGGAGCCTTGTCCATCATCCAGGCCAGCAGGGTGGGCCCAAAGTTGAAGCTTATCTTGGCGTAGTTGTTGGGCAGCCGGATGATGCGGCCTTCGCCGTCCAAGATACGGGACAGAGTGTTTTGGGCATAGCATTCCGCCGCGATGCGCTCATTCCAATCGTGGTAGGGATAAGCTGAATCCTGCAGCTCGATGGCCTCGAGCCAGGGATTTTCCCTGGGGGGCTGGTAAAAATGGCCGTGGATGCAAATATACTTTTCCATCAGCATGGATCCTGGCGCAGATAAACCATCAGGGACAGCGGCGGCAGCCGGAGGCAGATCTCCTTATCCCCCTGAATCACCGGCGGCGCCTGACTTCCTGGGCCCCCCCAGCGCGTTTCGGCCGAATCCAGCCCCTTTTGCCAACCGCCCTCCGGCCAGAGGAGAGACAGATCCAGCGGCTCTTGGCCAAAATGGGCCAAAATCACCGCCTGGGCCAACTCCCCGTTCATCCGCACCCACAAAATCTTTTGGCGCTCATATGCCTCCACTTCCCGATCCTGACGGCCCAGGTCGGTCAAAGAATTCAATTCCTGTCGGAGCCGGAGCAATTCCCGGTAAAATTCCCAGAGAACCCGGTGCTCTCCCTCCTGGCGCAGACTGTGGTCAAGCCTGGCCCGGACAAAAGTTGCCTCATCCAGGGGGTCGGGAGGTTCGCCCGGCCACTGGAAGGCCGCAAACTCTTCCTGCCGCCCCTTTCGCACGGCCTCAATGAGGGCCGGATCGGAGTGACTGACAAAATACCCAAACGGCGCCGCTTCCCCATATTCCTCCCCCATGAACAGGAGGGGAAGAAAAGGTGACAAGAGCATCGCTCCGGCCGCCAGCTTTAAGGCCTCGAAGGAAATTAGTTGACTGAGACGCTCTCCTCCCAGGCGATTGCCTATCTGGTCGTGGTTTTGAGCGAACACCACCAGGCGCTCTGCCGCTATATCCCGGGAAGAGGAGCCGTGGCGCCGGCGCCGATAAGGAGAATATTCCCCGGAATAAATGAACCCTTCCCGCCAGGCCTTGGCGAGCTGCTCCAGACGTCCGAAATCCGCATAATAGCCGGTCTGCTCCCCGGTCAGCAAGGTATGCAACGCATGGTGAAAATCATCATTCCAGTGTCCATCCAGACCATACCCCCCAAGGTCGGGAGAACGCACCAGGCGCACATCATTGAGGTCGCTCTCCGCCATCAGAAAGAATTTCCGGTTCCAGCGCTCTCGAGCCCGGCGCACCGTTGCGGCCAGTTCGGCCACGAATGGTTGCGGCGACAGATCCACAATGGCATGCAGGGCGTCCAGGCGCAAGGCGTCAATATGATATTCAGAGCTCCAAAAGAGGGCGTTGTCGATGAAGAAGCGCCTTACCTCATCGCTGTCCGGGCCGTCGAAGTTGAGGGCCGGCCCCCAGGGGGTGCGGTAGCGCTGGGTGAAATAAGGGCCGTAGTTGGCCAGGTAGTTGCCTTCCGGGCCCAGGTGGTTGTAAACCACGTCCAGGACCACGGCCAGGCCGCGTTGATGGCAGGCGTTGACCAGCCTTTTGAGGCCCAGGGGCCCCCCGTAACTATTTTGCACCGCGAAAGGATAAACCCCGTCGTAGCCCCAGTTGCGCCCTCCCGGAAACTGGGCCACGGGCATCAGCTCCAGGGCTGTGAGGCCCAGTTCCTTCAGCTCATCCAGGTAGGGAATAACCGCGTCAAAGGTCCCTTCCGGGGTAAAAGTCCCCACGTGCAGTTCATAAATAACGTAATCTCTCAGGGGTAAGCCGGACCAATGGCCGTCGTCCCAGGAAAAACGCCGCGCCGCCACCTGGGACGGCCCGTGGACCCCCTGGGGTTGAAACCGGGAGGCCGGATCCGGGAAGTCCTGCTGTCCATTTAGTCGGTAAAAATAGTGGCTGCCCGGTTCCACGCCGGCAACTACGGCGGAGAAGTAACCCCGTTCCCCTCTCTGCAGGGGCACAATATCTTCTCTGGGGGAGACGAGACGCACCTCCACCTGCTCCGCCAGGGGCGCCCACACCAGGAACCTGGAGCGTCCCTCTCCCAAGTAAGTAGCCCCCAAGCTGACGGCTGCCTGCATAATTCTCCCTTTTCGCCCCAAGACCTCGCTCCGAGATCAGAGTTCGATGAGCTGGCTGCCGGGGTTTTCCAGCAGCGACAGGAGCGTCAAATAATCCCGGAGAGTGCGAGTGATGAGAAAGTGCTGCCGCACAAATTCCTGGGCCAGTTTACCCATGCGTTTGGCCATCTCCGGGCGGTGCAGCAAATAGCGGATGCGGAAGGCGCAGCCCTCCGGGGAATTGACCAGGAAGCCGGTGCTATAGTCCCGGAGCTGCAGGACAATGCCCCCCACGGCGCTGCCGATAACCGGCTTGCCTTTCCACATGGCCTCGGTGACCGTCAGGCCGAAGCCTTCCCGGGTGGATTTCTGGAGGATAATATCCGCGGCGCGCTGCAGGGCGTTGACTTCGTGATGGCCGTCCGGGGGCAACAAGAGCACCTGAATGTCAGGCTCCCCCTGGGCCGCTTCCATGACCTCCGCTAAGGTCCGGGGACCTTCCGGGTCATCCGTGGCCTCGCCTCCGGCCAACACCAGTTTACAGGGGGTATGTTTGCGCACCATGCGGAAGGCCTGAATTACCCCCAGCGGGTCCTTAAAGGAATCAAACCGGGATACCTGCAAAATGATGGGCTTATCCCGTTCGATGCCCAGGCGGTCCAGGACCTTCTGGATTTCCTCCGGGGTCAGGTCCCGGTTCTTTTCGCTCAGAGGGTCGATGGAGGGACGGATGAGATATTGGGGATGGGGCAGGTTTTGGGCAAATTGCGCCATGGAAAAGACCGAGGCGTCATATTGACTGACGATCTCCTGCAGGAATTTCCAGACCTTGATGTTGGGCCGGGAGACGTCGATATGACAGCGCCAGATCCAGTGTTTGGCCTGGGACCGCATTTCATTGATGAGCCAGGCCGGCTGGGGGTCGTGCACCAGGACGAAGTCGGCTTCCCAGGTAAACTTCCGGGCGTTCTCCCGATTGATTTCCTTGTAGTGGTCCAACAGGGACTGGGGCACCCGGACGTCCTGGCCCTGCAAGGCATTGTGAAAGGACTTGGTAACGTCGAAAAAGTCGGGGTCGCCCTGGAGTACCTCCCACACGGTATCCAACCCTAACTGGTTCAACAACGGCACGGCCCGGGAGAGGATCTCCGCCACCCCCCCGCCGCTGCGGGTGGAATTGATATGGATGAAGCGGCGGGGCCCCAGGGCCTCCGCCAGGCGGTAGAGCTGGCCGACCACTTCCTCACCGACAATCGCGGTATAATCATTTAGTGTGACCACAGAGTTCTCCCAAATGCTGATGGATCAATTCCAGCAGGGTATCCCGAATTTCTCTCAAGGTATAGAAGTAGCCGTCGATATCCCGAATCGCCTCCACCAACTCCGGCAGGCCGAAATTGGCTTCCATCCAGTAGGAAAAGTCATCTATTTGGCGCATTCCCAGGCGGCGGCGGGCTTCAAAAAAATGGTAATAAACGGAATCCAGCCCCACCTTCCCCAGACCTTGGCAAAAATCCTTCAGGGTGTTGGCCGGGATCTCGGAGCGAATGACCACCATGGAGGCTTCACAGAAATGAAACTCAAACCCGGAGCGGGCCCAGGGGACACTGGGCAAATCCCACAGATATTCTTCCATGATGTCCACCATGGCCCCCCGGACTTGCTCCATGTTGTCATAATCAAAGGGATCAAAGGAGCTGAGTTTTTCCGCCAGCTTGCTGTCCTGCAGGGCGGTGGCGGCCCATAAGGCGAATTCATTGGGATATTCCACCACCGGCTGGGTGGCGGTCAGGCGGGATTGCAAGAGATGGTAGTAAAGCACCGACTCGTCCACTTCCCGCAAGATGTGCAAAAGCTCCCTAAGGTTGACGGCCTTCATGCCCAGGGGCATGGGCATCAAAAAACACTCCCGAAACCAGAAAGGGTCCTTAGCCGGTAGGTTGGGGTCAAACTTCTCGGTCTGCTTCATAAGAACCTCCCGAATGGGCTGGAGTGCGGCCCTGTGATCTATATAGAGACAGACAGCTATAGATCGGCTTGCCTAACTCTGTTTGGGACTTGGAAAAACCATTAGTCGCGCAGAACGAAGCCGGAGATCTCCTGGAACAGGTCGCTCAGTCGGATGATGCCCACGACTCTTTCTTCGGCCATGACCGGCATCCGGCTCACGTCCTCCTTGACCATCAAAAAGAGGGCCTTGGCCAGGGTGTCGCCGGCCTCCACCGTGGCCTTGATGGGACTCATGACCTCGCTCACCGCGGTCTGCGAGGCCTCCTTCACCTTGGGACCGGAA
>JAHIKF010000100.1 GCA_018897875.1 Pseudomonadota bacterium
CCCACGCCGTATTTCTCCAGGACGCCGTCATCCAGAAAGGCCTCCATGTCGGCCTCGAACCCCAGCACCGAAGTGCCCAGCTTGCAGCCCATCTGCTCTTTGGCCAGGAGCAGGGTGCGGCCTTTTCCGGCCAGGGCCAGGGCCTGGCAGTAGCTCTTCAGGTTTTCCTGGGTAAAAGGCGGGTCCGCGGGGATAGGGTCGGTTTCCCGGTAGAGGGTGACGCCCACGGGTTCATAGGTGAGGTTTAGCCCGGCCACCAGGTCTTGGGACATGGTCTTGAAAGCGCTCATGGGAGACTCCGTCGGTTTTGATACCTATGGTTCATGGACCCCTTGTAGCACAATTTGCCGGGTCGGGCAACCGGCTCGGATTGGCTGTGCCCCGGCAGGTTCCCTCGTCCCTGCGGTAACCGGGGCGCGGGATTTTGTCTCCCGGTGTATTTTTATCTTGCTAGCGTCCTCAGGAATCCTTATGGTTGGTGAGAGCAGGCCATAAGCCGCTGGACAGAAAGGCACGGACCCCATCCCATGCTGAGGGAATTGTCGCATGTTCGGCAGGCCTTGGAAGAACCCAGGCGTCGTTGGTTTGCCGACGACTATTTCGATCTCATTGTCTGGGTTGACAAAAGCGGCGAATTTATCGGTTTTCAGCTCTGTTACGACAAATCCGGCGATGAACACGCCTTAACCTGGCATAAAGAAACCGGTTTCAATCACCATCGGGTGGATAGTGGTGAACTGCAACGCCCTTACAAGGCGACGCCTATCTTGGTAGCAGATGGGGTTTTGGATTTTGCCAGCCTTACCTATCTCTTCAAAGAACGCAGCCGGAAAATGGATCAGCAGGTGGTACGGTTTGTTTTGGGTAAAATCGAGGCCATCCAACCTGAGCTTGAGCCCCAGTGAATTAATTCAGCTTCGGAGGCTCGGGTCAATGAAGATTCCCGACCAGATGCGGGCCATGGTGCTGGAGGCGCCGGGGCAGCCCCTGAAATGGCGGGAAGTGCCGACGCCCCAACCGGGTCCGGAGCAGGTGCTGATCCGGGTCCACGCCTGCGGGGTCTGCCGCACAGACCTGCACGTGGTGGACGGGGAATTGCCCCACCCCAAACTGCCCCTGATCCTGGGCCATGAAATCGTGGGCACGGTGGTGGCCACCGGGAGCGCGGTCCGGCAGTTTAAGGTGGGGGAGCGCCTCGGGGTGCCGTGGCTGGGATATACCTGCGGCGCCTGCCGCTACTGCCGGAATGGCCGGGAGAACCTGTGCGATAACCCCGGGTTCACCGGCTACACCCTGGACGGAGGCTACGCCGAATACGCCGTGGCCGACCAGCGCTACAGTTTCCGCTTGCCCCCGGCTTACCGCGACGCCGAGGCGGCGCCGCTTATGTGCGCCGGGCTGATCGGCTACCGTTCCTTACGCATGGCCCAAGATGCCGGGGAGCGGTTGGGGATCTACGGGTTCGGGGCCGCAGCCCACATCACCGTCCAGATCGCGGTGTACCAGGGGAAGAAGGTCTATGCCTTCACCCGGCCGGGGGACACCGAGACCCAGGAGTTCGCCCGGCAGTTAGGGGCCGTGTGGGCCGGGAGCTCGGAAGAGTTGCCCCCGGAGGAACTGGACGCAGCCATCATTTTTGCGCCGGTGGGGTCGCTCATCCCCGCGGCCCTGAGGGCCTCGGCCAAGGGCGGGGTGGTGGTCAGCGGCGGCATCCACATGAGCGACATCCCGTCTTTCCCTTACAACCTGCTCTGGGGGGAGCGGGTGGTGCGCTCGGTGGCCAACCTGACCCGGGCCGACGGCGAGGAGTTTCTTCAGCTCGCCCCCCGGGTGCCGGTCAGAACCGAGGTGCAGACCTTTCCCCTGGAGGCGGCCAACGAGGCCCTGAACCGGTTGCGCCGGGGCCAGATCCAGGGGGCGGCGGTGCTGGTGGTGGGGGAGAGTAAAACTTGAGGGGAGGGCCGGGGGACGTTTTCCGTAAGGGGGTCCCCCGCCCTCCCCTCAAACTCCCCTCCCAGCCCCCTGTAAGGGATTGGGGGAGGGGGTTAGGGCGGGTGGCCTTAGCCCCCTCCCCCAAACATAAACTTCCCGGGAAACAGAGCTGCCATGCCGAAACCCAAGGTCCTCTTTATCTGTCTGGGGAACTCCTGCCGCAGCATTATGGCCGAGGCCCTGGCCCGGCACCGGTGCGGGGATCGCTGGGAGGCGGCCTCCGCCGGTATCAACCCCTTGGGGTTTGTGGCTCCGGAGACCCTCAAGATACTGGCTGAGATGGGGGTGAACCCGGCGGGTCTGTACTCCAAGGGCCTAAATGAGATCGACCTCCGGGAGTACCGTCTTTTGATCAACCTTTCCGACCATTCTCTGCAAGGGTTGATCTCCCCGGATGGCGCCATGAGAGTGCTGCCGCGATGGGTGCCGGACCCCTACGGGTGCGGTCTGGAGGTGTACCGCCAGAGCCGGGACGCCATCCAACAGGTGATCGTGCGGGAACTCTGCCGGGAGGATGAGCCCTGGCCTTAATGGGGGCGGAATGGGAATTGCCTCCGCTCCCACCCCCACCTCCTTTCGAGGGAGGCAGGTCAAAGGTATGCAGCTGTCTCAGGCTCGATCTTCAAATGTTTGCCGCCGGGGCGCCAGGTAGACCACCAGAACCGGAAAGCGGTGGGCACGGGGGGGGCCCGCCTTTCATAGACCTTATGTGCTTGACGGGTGAGCCCAAGGCCCCTGCAGGACTGATTCAGAGAATTTGCTTCAGGCCGAATAGCTCCAGGAGCGCCGGGGCGTTGGCCGGAAAGACCGGGTGGATGCAGGCAACCAAAGCAAAGCTGTGGGGTAAATACCTGGGGTGCATGCTCGGCAGCGCCCTGGGGGATGCCATCGGGGAGTTGGCTTTTCGCTTCCCGGAAGAGGGCCGGCTCCGGGCCGCCATTGCCGCGGTCCCCGTCCTGCGCTACACCGACGACACGGCCATGGCCTTAGGGCTGGCCGAATCCCTGGCAGAGAGGGGTGGCCTGGACCCCCCCCACCTGGGTCGGACCTTTCACCGCCATTTCAACCGGGAACCGTGGCGGGGGTATGCTTCCGGGCCGCCCACCATTTTTCAGCTGGTGGAAAAGTCGGGCCTCACTTACGAGGCTGCGGCCCGGAGTTTGTATGGCGGCCAGGGCTCCCTGGGCAACGGGGCGGCCATGCGGGTGGCGCCCTTGGGTCTGTTCTTTCACGACGCCCCGGACCTGTATAACCAGGCCGCGGCCACGGCTGCGGTCACCCATGCCCATCCCCTGGCCCAGGATGGGGCCGCGGTACAGGCTGCGGCGGTGGCCATGGCGGTACATCTGGACCCGCAAAAACCTTTCCCGCGGGACAATTTTTTGAGGCGGATGCTCAGGCTGGCCAAAACCTCGGAGATCAAGGAGAAATTGTCCCTGGTAAGGACGTTGTTGAAGGGTCAGGTTCCTAGTCCGGAAACAGCCAGGATCTTGGGAAAATCCGTCAGGATTGACGAGTCCCTGCCATTTGCCATCTATGCTTTTCTGGCTCAGCCCCACTCCTTTGAGAACTGCCTCATGGGCGCGGTCCTGAGCGGCGGCGACCGGGATACCCTGGGGGCTATGGCGGGTGCCCTATCCGGGGCTTACCTGGGAGTGACGGCCATCACCGCCCTCTGGCGGGAAAAACTGGAAAACCAGGGCCTCATTGAAAGGCTGGCTCTGGCCCTCCTGGTTTAATGGCCCGTTTTGACCGCGCCGCGTGGGCGCCAAAGCCACCCGAGTTCGAAGGCGGTGGCCTATCTTGGACGCCTTCAGGGGGCAGACCGGGTAAAGAAACTTATCCCTGGGATTCCATAAAATTGGTTGACCAAGCAATCATGGCGCCAGGCCCTACTGAATCCGGCTTTACCGGCCAGCTAAGCCATAATCGGCGGAGTTTAAGGAGCATTACCTCTAAATGAGGATATTGCAGGGTTGGCAAATTCGGGTAAGAAGTGTAAAATTTGTCCGGTAAAGCCGGCATAGCTCAGTGGTAGAGCAGCTGATTCGTAATCAGCAGGCCCGGGGTTCGACCCCCCGTGCCGGCTCCAGTGAAATCAAGGGGTTAGCTATATTGGCTGACCTCTTTTTTGGTCAGGGATAACCCAGGGATAACCAGAGTGCGGGATTTGGGTTGGCTGAGGGCTTGATCAGCTTCACCGTTCGGGCCATTTCTCCAACCCCCACGTTTACAGCCCCGGTCCCCGGCCCCGATCCCTGATCATGTCGGCCCGGACGCTGGCCAGACCCTACCCGACAGCGCCTCCTGCCTGCTGTGCCTACACCCTGCACCGTGGCCCCAGCCGCCCCGGCCACCCCAGCCGCCCCGTCACGGACTCCTGGGGAAGCAGCGGACAGACCGACCAATGTGTTGACCATCCTGGGGGTGCCCAACCCGAGCCCCTTATCCTCCCGGGTAGCAGGCGCAAGTGGACCTCCACCTTCTCCTGCCATTCTCGGGACAACCTGCCCTTGGTGCTCTGTGCCACCGCCGGCCGCCGTCGCCGCCGCCGCCCAGACGTGAAGACCGCCGCCTCGCACCCATGGGTGCACGCCCAAGAGCCACCCAGCCGCCGCCTGACTGCTGCCCTGGTTGCCTGCCCTGCTGCCCTGCCTGCCTGGTAGGGTAACCCATGCCCATGCTGCCCATGCTCATGCTCTATGTGATGGGGTAGGTAGTGGGGAGGGTATGCCCTTGTCATGCTGCCCCTGGTGCCCTGCTGCCCTTGCTCTGCTTGCCCTGGCTGCCCTGCCCAGCCCCCAGCGCCCCAGCCCCCAGCGCACTGCCCTGGGTGCCGCAGCCGCCGTCGCCCGCCGCCCCTCCAGCCCTGGTAAGAGGGGCACACCCAGCCACAGATGAGGAACACGAAGAAGGGGAAGTACCTTTAACTCCCCCTTTACTATAATGCTTGGGTGGCACCCGACATCAAAAAATTCGTCTATACCGTTTTACCTCCCAGGAAAACCCCGGCAGAAAACATCCCCCCCCGTATGGGACCCATGCCCAAATATTTTTTCTATGAAAATCTTTTCCCGGCCTAGGGGGGATATGCTGACTCCCCTCCCGTGCCCACCTTTGCGTGTGATTGCCGGAAAAAAAGAATTGACAGGAACAGGCTAACCGCGTGATGCTGTAAAGCCAGAAGGACAAAGCCATGAAAAGCCTCAATTTGATGCAGAAGCTGGTATTGGTTGGGATTATTGTCCTCATGGGGCTGTTCCCACCGTGGGCGTGTGGCACCCAAACCAATGCACTACCGGCACCCGCCTCCCAGCCAACTCAAGAAAAATCTCCTCTTATTGAAGATTTGAGTAAAACTTTGGGGTTTTGTATGGGGCAACGCTTCACTTTGGAGCGAATCAAAAAAACTTTCCCAGATTTAGCGTTACCGGCCCAAAAGGCAATGCTTGAATTCAAAGCCTCATTTGGGTCCGCTGAGGAGAATATAATAAAAGTATTACAGGGTATGCTTAAAAAGCAATATTCAGAATATTCAATAAAGATGAAGAATCAGATACAATCAATCTTCTCTTCTCAGCAGTTAAATAGGCAAGATGCAACCAAGTTTCTCTCCGAAGTTGAGTCAAGAGCAAAGGGACAGATACCTTCTTCTGTTCTTGAAACACTATTAACATACCGATTCATTGATAATCCTGCCGAAGAATTCTTAAGAGGATACACTCGGGTTTTCCGCACCAAGGACCATCCGAAGGCTAAAGGTTGTGATTTTCAGATTTCTTATCCTGCCAGTTGGCGGCCTAAAGAAGGTGAAAGACCAAACATTATCCAAAAGTTTATAAGTCAGAACGGACATGGTTTAGAAGTTGTCATGCTTATGGTAAAAGACCTTTCTCTTCCACCAGGCTATAAACCTTCCCACCAGGAATTGGAAGAGTTCTTTACCGAAAAAGACTTAATGGAAATGGTGCCAGAAGGAGCGAGAGTTATTTCTGCAAAGCCAATCGTACTTGATAATCACAAAGGAGGCATGATTCTTTTCGACCAAACGCTTCAGCGACTTGATATGACTATTACCATGAGAAGTCTGCATTTTATAACCATCAGTAGTGGTAAAATGATTTTTATGCAGTGCATGGTTTCTACGCTTCCCGGCAAAGAGGCAGAATTACAGGAAAGGTTCAACCGCTTTGAGCCACTTTTTAAATTGATGGCAAACAGATTTATTCTCCAAGACCAATACAAATAGGAATCTATCCACTCTGCTGGGTGATATGAAGATTAGTGATTATGGTAGGGATATGGATGTATATGAATAGTGGTGGTATCACTGGTATAGTAATCAATAAATATAGGTTGAGATTATCTCTTTATGTTATTGTCCATAAGTATTTCCTTAAACATTAAGTCATAGAAACTATCGGGTACTAAATCATACCATTCGGTTTGTAATTTTTTATCTGGTAATACATTATCCAATAATACCTTGCCTGATTCAGTGTAATATAATATACGGGTTATAGTATATTCCCATTTACTATAATCTAATAAAAACGAATATAATGTATAATTAATATCATTGTAATTGAATGTAACAAACCCCTTTGGTTTAAACGTATCAATCTTGCCTTTTTTCAGTATATACCAGTTTTACCCAAACCTTAATTGTTTTCTTATCTTTATCAATTATCATTGACGATGAATTGTAACTTGATGAAAAGTTTTCATCTCTCCCTAAAAAAGCCCAATCATCACAATACCCATTTAGAGGGAGTGTGATTATTGAAATCAAACATACCAAGATTACACATAATATAGTTTTCTTCAACATAGACCTATTTCCCCCTCCCATTCACTATATCCAACCATTCCATATATTCTCCAGAATGTAAAGGAAATCATCCACCAGTTGGTTTCTCTAAACCCAACTCACTCCATTCACCAAAATCACCCCTACCCTTCCCCCTGGGGAAACAACGGGGTCCCGGGAGGCAAAAAGAATCGTGCCTGGAAACCCCCTCGTCCACCCCGACATGGGCGCGGATGAATTGCCCAGCCTCGCCACGGGGGGGGGCCAGCCCAGCCCAGGCATAGACCGCCGCCGCCTGAACCCATGGCCCGGCCGGCCAGGCCCAGGGGCAGGGGGAAAGCCGGACACGAGCATAGCGCCGGACATTCCTTCTTATGGCCGCCGCCCGCCGCCCTCGGACCTCGGTCGGTCAGTCGCCCGCCCTTGATGCCTCGTGCCTTGCTGCCACTCCTGCCCTGCTCACCCTGCCATGCTGCCCATGCTCATGGTCTATGTGATATGTGGGTAGGGGGGAGAGTGTACCCCTCTTGGCAGGCTGCCCCTGCTGCCCTCTGCTTGTCTGCTCTGCCAGCGCCCAGCGCCCTGCTGCTGCTGCTCTGGCTTTGCACCCTGCACCTGCACCCGCACCCTGGCCCCCAGCCCTGGGTGCCACCGCCGGCCGCCGCCCCCCAGCCTGCCAAGAGGGGTACGCCCAGCGCCAACCCCGAAACCCAACCCCCGGGACGGGACTCCTATCCCCCCCTCCCTTATATGCCAGGGCCGGACACCACATCAAAAAATTCGTTTATATCGCTTTTATTTTCCGCGGGGTCCCGGCTTGAAATCACCCCCCCGTCTTCTTTCCCCCCCAAAATTTTCAAACTAAAAATCCGGCCTGGGTAGCGGGCGGCGTTGGACTGGGGCGGTGGCGACGTCGGGGCGGCGGGGGATGGTTCCGCGGACCCCTGGCAGTGTGACAAGGTTACCCCTGCCCTTTCCCTTGGGTGCCCCCTTTGCGTGTCGTGGCGGGCCTTTGACTGGCCCTTAGAACAGTTGATTTACCTTTTCTGGGGGAGGGCTTGGGGCGCATTTCAGGTTGCCGGTGCTCCAGGCGGGCAAGGTCGGCCAGGAGAATGACGGCGGCACCCATGCCGATTTCTTCATTCCCGCTGCTTCCAGTCATCATGATCGCCCCGGAAAATTTACGATTTTTCGGGAGGATTTCCAATTCAAGCCCTATTTGCATGGGTCCCGAAATACGAACGATATGGAAAAATAAGGTACTTGATCACAGGGTTAAAAATTAGGCTTGTGAGATCCAGGCGATATCTGGTTGGAGCCCCTTGAAGTAACAGGTCATCGCCTCCACTAGGACCGGAAAGGTCTGACGGCCCCGCACGCGACAGGTTTGGCGCAAA